>JAFAHP010000523.1 GCA_019237175.1 Alphaproteobacteria bacterium | reverse complement strand
TGCACCGCATCACCGGCCGGTCTTTGGGCGACCACATCCGGTCGATGGAACAATACTGGAATGCCGTCGCCGATTTGCTTTAGCGGCTGCGATTCGCTTCAACCATCATGGCCGGCTCGATCCGAACGATCTCACGCCGCTGAGATGACGCGGCAGGATCAGGTGCATGATGCCGACCGTTACGAGGTAGGCGCAGGACGCCCAGGCGAACAGCGGGATGTAGCTGCCGGTATATTGCAGCACATGGCCGACGATCTCAGCGGCGACCATCCCGCCGATGCCCCCTGCCAGACCGCCAATACCGACCACGGACGCGATCGCATTGCGCGGGAGAGTATCGGAGACCAACGTAAAGTTGTTCGCCGAAAATCCCTGATGGGCTGCTGCGGCCACACCGATCAGCAGCGTCGCCAGCCAGACGCTGTCTACGCGTGGCGCAAGAAAGATCGGCACGACGAGCAGAGCGCACAGCAGTAGCGCAATTTCGCGGGCGACGATGACGTCCGCGCCGCTCCGGATCAACGCGCCGGAGACCCAACCGCCGCCAATGCTGCCGATATCCGCCAGGATGTAGATAACGATCAGGGGCGGGCCAAGCTTTGTCAGACTGAGGCCGTGCGTGCGGAACAGGAAATCGGGCACCCAAAACAGGTAGAACCACCAGACCGGGGCGGTCATTACGGCGCCCGTGACAAAGGCCCAGGTCCCTCGATACCGCAACAGGGATAGCCACGAAACCTGTTCCTCGGGAAGGACGGGGTCGCTTCGGATATAGGTGAGTTCGCGGGTCGACAAACGGGGATGCTGTTCCGGCAGGCGATAGATGCGCAGCCAGAAGACAAGCCAGACGAACCCCAACAACCCCATGACGTAGAACGCCGCCGGCCAGCCGAGCGTCACCGTCACCCACGGCACGACCAGCGGCGTGAGCATGGCGCCCACATTGCTGCCGGCGTTGAAGACGCCGGTCGCCACGGCACGGTCGCGCGCGGGGAACCAGTCGCTGATCGTCTTGACCGCGGCAGGGAAGTTGCCGCCCTCCGCGATACCGAGCGCAAATCGGGCTGCGCAGAACCCGACGACCGTACGGATCAGGCCGTGCGCTAGTGTGGCCAGGCTCCAGCCGATGACGGCGAGGGTCAAGCCCAGCCGAACTCCGACGCGATCCATAAAGCGGCCCATCGTCAGATATCCGGCCGCGTAGGAGAGTTGGAAGAAGAAGATGATGTTGCCGTAGTCGATTTCGGTCCAACCGAGCTCGCGCTGCAGCACCGGTTTGAGCACGCCGATGACTTGGCGATCCATGTAATTGATAGTGGTGATAAAGAACAGCAGCGCACAGATCGTCCACCGGTAGCGACCGATTGCGGTCGCCGCTACCGCGGCGGCACTCGCCTTTGCTGCACCGGCGCTCAGGGGCATCTACTGGGCACTCCCCATTCGGTCTTTCGCATGACGATAAAGGAGATGCCGCAATGGTGTCCACTTTGCGCGGCGACAACCAATTCGGAAACCCTGTCAAGCGGCGAGCGCAATCGACAGCATCCATTAGGCTATGAACCAGCGAAATGACAACACCAATGCGATGCCGAAAGCTCAGCAGTCTTCGGCGAGTATTCAGAGATCAGGTGCAATCAGTAATCGAAGCGGGTGTGGCGATGGTCATCGCTGCGGTGGAACAATATTGGAATCCCTTCGCTGATTCGCTGTGGCGCCGTGCGACACTTCCTGCCGCGCTTACACTACGACTGCGAGCCTCAGGCCGATCGAAATATGGCCGTTCGGCTCATAGCGTAGCGCCGGCGAAAAAATCTCGCAGGGCCTGGTAGGTTTCCTCGGGGGCTTCCTCGGGAATGAAGTGGCCGCTCTCTATCGCATGACCACGAACGGCCTCGGCATGCTCACGCCAGACCGCGAGCACATCATAGCCGCTGCCCTGCGAGCTGCGGCTACCCCACAGCATCAATAAAGGCATCGTCAGCCGCCGGCCGCGATCGGCGCGGTCGTGATCGAGATCGATCGACGCGCCGGCGCGATACTCGGCGCAGGTGGCGCGGATCGTCTCGGGGTTCCTGAAGCAGCGCAGATATTCCGCGAACGCCTCGAGCTCGAGCTTTGCCGGGTCGCGCAGCAAAGCCGCGAGCTGATAGCGCAGAAAAAACTCGGCTTGCGCGCCAATCAGCCGCTCGGGCAAGCCGCCCGGCTGGATCAGAAAGAACCAGTGCCAGCTCGAGGTCGCTGCCTTTTGGTCGATCGTCTCAAAACGGTAGAGTGTCGGCACGATGTCGAGCAACGCCAAACGCTCGATCTGCTCGGCATGGTCGCGCGCCAGCCGATGGGCGACGCGCGCGCCGCGGTCATGCCCGGCGGCCATAAAGCATTCGAAGCCGAGTGCGGCCATCGTCTCGATCTGGTCGAGCGCCAATGCCCGCTTGCTGTAATTTTCGCAATTCGCACCGGCCGGCGGCTTCGAACTGTCGCCATAACCGCGCAGATCCGGGATCACGAGCGTGAATTCGGCGGCGAGCCGCGGGGCCACCTTGCGCCACATCAGATGGGTTTGCGGGTAGCCGTGCAGCAGCAACAGCGGCGGCCCATTGCCACCGGTGACGAGATTGATCTCCGCACCCGACGTCTTGATGCGGTGTTCTTTGAAACCCGGAAAGAAATCAGTCATCGGAACTCTCGGGAAGCTCGTAACCCACAAGCGCTTCGAAATCATCGTCTTGCCCGGACGTGGTCCGGGCATCCACGTGAAACCGCAAAGGCGTGTGCCACGGCTCGTGGATGGCCGGGCCAAGCCCGGCCACGACAGTAGAGAGGGTTTCCCGTCCTGGCTGGACTAGAGTGACGCTACAGCCTGCGGGTCGCTTCGCCTTTCAACTCGACGGTGTTGCCGTCGGGATCGGTGATGTAGATCGACGGGCCATAGCCCTCCGCCCCGTAGCGCTCGTGGACCTCACCCGGATCAACGCCGTTTTGTTGGAGATGCGCCTTTATCGCGGCGGCGTCGAAGCCTCTCACCTGCACGCAAAAGTGGTCCATGTTGCGCCCGGCCTTGTCCGAGGCGTCGTGCGGCGACACCGCCGCCGGGACGAGATCGATCAGTGCCGCACCGGCGCGCAATTGCACGAGCCGCGGCTGCTGCAGTTCGCGTTCGACCCGGCAGCCGAGTACCCGCTGATAAAACGAGATCGCGCGATCGAGATCGCCGACCCGCAACACGACATGGTCGAGGCCGCCGAGGCGGACCGGTATCGCGTCGTACGTTGCCGCCGTGGTTTCGATTGTAGCCGTATCTGGCATTGTCGGCTCCTTTCGTCCTCCCCTTGATAAATCGGATGATGCCGCAACCCGCCCCGGCGAGGCAAGCGGCCCCGCCCGCTCGCGCCGGCGTTGCGCTCAGTTCATGCCGCGCCTGCAAAAATCGCAGGAGAATCA
>JAFAHP010000455.1 GCA_019237175.1 Alphaproteobacteria bacterium | reverse complement strand
TCAGACGATTGTTCCCAACATCAGGCGCCTGCAAGCCGCCTGTCGCGAGGCGCGCATCGAGATCCTCTATTCGGTTATCGAGAACATGACGAAAGACGGTCGAGACCGCAGCCTCGACTACCGGATCTCAGGCATCGACGTCCCGCGGGCGTCGTGGGACGCCCAGGTGCTCGACGACATCGGACCCGCGGAAGACGAAATGATCTTCCGCAAAACGTCGAGCAACGTCTTTGTCTCGACCAATATCGATTATGTTCTGCGAAATCTCGGCGTGCGCTCGCTGATGGTCACCGGAATCATGACCGACCAATGCGTCGAAAGCGCGGTGCGTGATGCCTGCGATCTCGGCTATTTGGTAACCCTCATCACCGATGCGTGCACGACCAATACTGCCGAACGCCATCGCCAGTCGCTTTTGGGGCTCGCCGGCTATTGCCGAGTGCGCACGACCGACGCAGTCCTCGCCGAAATCGCGTTACGCGTGGACACCGGCTAGCGGTTGGACGATTAAAAGCGTGGCGACCGCAGCGACAGCCATGCGAGCGATGGCGGCAAGGCCTGTAAACGCAACATGACCGCACGGGCGCGGACAGGTCTATGGTTGGCAGGTCGATCCGAACAAGTCCGAGGAGCCAGCCAGCAATGCCGATGCACGCCGCCCAACGCGCCAACCGCCGTCAAGAAGCGGCAGCACTTTATCAGGAATTGGAACAGCGGCTTCTGGCGCGCGACCAGGTCGGTGGCAGCCGGGTTTACTGCGAACTACTGCGCGCCGGACGGCCGCTGACCGAAATCATGGCCGAGGCGGTGCGAATTCATGCGCCCTACACACACGTCCCTTACCATCAGCGCATCGACGACGGCTTTCCCAATTTTGTGAACAACGACCACTGCCTGTTGTCGGCGCGCGCCGCGGTTAATCTCGAAAGGATGCTGCCCGAAAAGCTGGCGGCGCTGCCCTTGGCGCAAACGATTTGGTACATCCCCTCGGGGCTCGACATTTGGAACCAGAAGATCCTCAAGGCGCCGGGCCACTACGCGACACGCGGGTACAAAATGCCCGATACGACACCGCCGGCGCCGGTCGTCTACTGGCCGGACCAGGAGCCGTTGCGGGAGGAGGGCCCGCTCGGCGAGCGCCTCAATCATTGGCTGACCTTGGTCGAGCGGGGACAGGTCATCGACGCCTACCGGGTGTTTCTCGGGCTCATGGAGGACACCGAGCATCGTCGGGACGTATTGGCGCAACTGGTTTTTGCCGGGCTCATCGATGTGCAGGATCGGATGCTTTACAACCGCTCCTATACTACCGGGCACAAGGCCTACCGCGCCCGCTCGGTCGTTGAGCTCGGCAATATGATCGGCTGGGACAATGCGCACGATGTGATCTATGCCGGCGCCCTCGACATCGCAGTCGGGCCGCGCTGGCATTCGGTCTATGAGATGGCATGCAACGTCGTCACGATGTTTCTCGAAAAAGCGGAGGTCCACGCCGTCCCCTATTCCGGGGCAACCGAACGCGAACGTGCGTTGTTGAGAAACACCGGGCCGCTCGGTGAGACCGATAGCGCAGAACTCGTGGACGCGCTGATCCGCGAGCACGAGCCCGCCTACATCGAGAAGATCAGCGATCTGCTGCTGGGCGGTACCTCACCGCGGCGTATTATCGATGCAATCCAGCTCGCGGCGGCGCAGGTTGTCCTCGAAACCGAGGGGGCCAATTCGTTTTCGATGCCACAGCACACCTACGAGTATTGCAATACGCTTGGCTGGTTCTTCGATAATTTTAACCACCCGCAGCGTCTGAAATTGCTGTATGTTGCAGGTTCGATGGTCAATCAGGCGGCGTGGAACCAGAAACATATGGGCTGGACCAACATCGAACCGGTTCGCGCTCCGGGCAATGCTGAGCGACTGACCGGCGCCCAGCTCATCGAGCGGCTCGAAGCGGCAATGGCCGCTTTCGATCCAGTGCAATCGGTGGCATGGACCAAGGCCTATCTCGACAGCGGCGCCGACCGCTCGCTGCTGGTTCAGCGCCTGGCACTGATGGCGTCCCGGTTCGGGAACGATCCCCATAACCAGGAGATCCCGCAATGCATGTTGCAGGATTACTCCAAGAACCAGTGCGCCGACCACGACCGGCTGTTGCTCGCCTGCGCCCATATTGGCGCCGGTCACCGTAAATATGGGGACACCTTCGAAGCGGCCCGCCGCTTTGGTGACGCGATGGGAATTCCCGAACTGCAATGACCTTCGAATAAGGGCGTTAGGCTCCCATTTGCGGATGACGGATGCGATCACCGATTATTTGAAGCAGTCGCGCGATGTCGTGCAAGCGGCGATCGATGACCCGGCCGTGGTCGCGGCAATCGGTGCCACTGCCGAAGCGGTCGCGAACGCACTTGCCGGCGGCCACAAGCTGCTGCTGGCTGGGAATGGCGGCAGCGCCGGCGATGCGCAGCACATTGCCGGCGAGTTGTTGGCGCGCTTCAATTACGATCGTGCGCCGATCGCTGCGATTGCGCTGACCACCGACAGCTCAGTCTTAACGGCGATCGGCAACGATTACGGCTACGAGCAGGTCTTCGAGCGCCAGATCCGGGGCCTCGGCAATCCCGGAGATGTGTTTATCGCATTGTCGACATCGGGCCGTTCACACAACATCTTGCGAGCAATCGCGGCGGCGCGTGATAAGGGTCTCACCATCGTCGGGTTTACCGGCTGGACCGGCGGTGACATGCGGACGCGTTGCGATATCTGTCTTTGCGCCCCCTCGGTCTCGACGCCGCTGATCCAGCAGATCCACATGATCGCTGGACACATCCTCTGCAGTCTCGTCGAAGCGCGCCTCTACCCGCAGCGGAGCTGAGGCTTGTCCGGTCGGAACAGGCGAACGGTCGGCCGATGCCACCCGCTGCAGCGTCGGCCGGCAGCCTTTCTCGACCGCGACGGGGTGCTGAACCACGACGACGGTTATGTCGGTTCGCGCCAGCGCTGGCGCTGGATCGACGGCGCGCCGGCCGCCGTCAAGGCACTCAACGAGGCTGGGCTGTTCGTTTTTGTGGTGACCAACCAGGCCGGGGTCGCGCACGGCTTTTTTTCCGAGGGTGACGTCCGCCGCTTGCACGCGCAAATCCGCGCGGAGCTGGCCGAGGCCGGCGCCCAAATCGACGATATCCGCTATTGCCCATTTCACCCCAAGGCGGCGCTCGGCGAATACCGGCTCGCGAGTCTTTGGCGCAAGCCGGGGGCAGGGATGATCGAGGATCTGCTGCGCTGCTGGCCGGTCGACAAGGCAAGAAGTTTTCTGATCGGCGACAAACCGTCCGACTGTGCCGCCGCGGCTGCCGCCGGCATCGAGGGCCACCTCTTTCCGGGCGGCAACCTCGCCGCCTTTGTCGCCGAGTTGCTCGTCAAATGCCAGCCTCAGGGTTCGGCGTGACCAGGGAGCCCCTTCCCAGCGTTTCGCTCCCAAAAAGCGGCCGGTCGGCTCCTCGCTCGACGGGCCGCGCAGCACCGGAGAGCGGAAGTTCCTAGGACGGGTCGAGCCGTTGCCCCGATAAGCCGTGAGGCAGCCGGGATGCGCGCCGCACGCGGTCCCCGGTTTCTGCTCGTTAGCTGAACCTCATCGCGGATCATCGTCATTCGAACCCAGCTGCGCGAAGACCGTCGAGGAC
>JAFAHP010000400.1 GCA_019237175.1 Alphaproteobacteria bacterium | reverse complement strand
AGCGATCGATACATCGATATCGAGTGGATTCGCGAATGAGTAAATAGCGGATTTCGGCCGGTTGCAAGCAACACCCTAACCCCGCAGAGGACGGCATGGACCTCATTGCTTTGTTTATCTTGGTGATTTGGGCCGGCTTAGTGTTCGCTTTTATGTATGTATGCCGCGCTAAAGGCATTAAGGAAGTCATACCAACCCTGGTTGGCACGATCGCCGGCGTCTTGATCGTTTCGACAATAGAAGTCACGGCATCCCGATCACTATGGCTATGGTTCGCTTTTATAACGGCCTTCGCCGTTCTGATTTCCTTTTTCGTTCCCAAGCTCAGAATCCCCAATTATAGCGAGCGTCGCCAAGTCACGCGGGGCTGGTCCGGCCTTTCGGCAGATCGCCAAGATGCGATCATCGTTGGAGTAATTTTCCTCACTTTATTTGCAACGTATTTGTTCGCCAAATTCATTCTTGGGGTTTTTCACACAGGTTTTATGCGACCTGGAGAGATCGCTTATTAATCTTCACTTTACGAGCCTCTCAAGCGGTCACTTCACCGGGTCAAAGATCGCACCCGAAATCAGGGCCGGGTGCCGGCCTCATCATCGGCCGCGGCCGGCTGCGGCCAGATCTGCATCTTTTCGCACCTCGGGGAGCAACAACTGCGGATTAGCGCTGCGGTTGCCGGCTCGGCCGGTTTTTTTGCCACCCATGGTTCGCTTTATCACATCACCTTCGAAAGAGCCGTGCGCACCCATCGCAGGTCCTCGGCAAGCGTTCGCCCGCACGACTTCTGATGCGGCGGGACCCCGGACCGAAATGCCAGATAGCCAATCGCGCACGCCGCGTTGTAGAGGCGGATGCGATCGCGGTCCAGGCTACGACCGATTGCCGGTTCGTAGACCTCCTCGGCGGCATCGAGCATGTCTTCGCGAACGACATCGAACAGGAGGTAACGAAAGTCATGATGCCGATCCGCCCAGGCCGCGCCGTCATAGTCGAAGATGCCGTTGACTGCGTCGGTTGTGGGATCCAGAGGGAGATTGTGCAAGCCGACATCGCCGTGGACGAGAACATGATCGCCGGCATCGACTCTCACGGCTTCATAGCGGCCGATCACGTCTTCCAGCGTGCGAACGAGATCCTGGTCGTCGACGACGCGCGGAAGGTGTTCCCGAATCCAGTCACCCGCTTCTGGCCAGGCGACGCCTCGCGGCAACCAGTCCGCCACGTCCGCCTCTCGTATCTTCGTGTGTTGCTCCGCGAGGATCGCGCCGATCGAGCGACCGATCCGCTGCGCCAATTTCGTGTCGGTCATGCAGCGCTGGTAGACTCCCCACGGGTCGCACTGGCCGGGAACCATGCGGCGAAGATCGAAGCCGGATTTCGACACCAAAAGAACGGCCGGCGTCCGAAACGAGCATCGAGCCGCGAGCAGTCGCAGGATGCGGCGTTCGATGACGAGCCGTTTGCTGCCTCCTTCCGACGCCGGGAACCAGGCGATCTATCCATCGGGCAGCCAGACGGCCCACCGCTCCTCGCGCTTGGCGATCCGCAATTCCCCGGCAGAGTATAAGAGCCCGACATCGCGCAACGCCCGGCATGCAGTCTCGGCGGTCAGATCGACGAACATCGCCATCGCCAATCGCCGCCATGCATCTCAAATCTGCCCGCGTAAGCGATCCCCGCTCCACGCTGATTTCTGTGCAGTCCTGATGGCTGGTACATTGCGCCAAATCCGTCGCAGACCCTCTCTTTTTAATTCGATCACCGGCTTTTGATCTGCGCCGTCGAAGTCCGATCAGCGCAATGCGCAACGGCATATCGTGCCGAAAGGCGTCCTCTCCGGTTTAAAAAATCTCGGGACACCACGGCGCGCCTTCGGTGTGGAAGATCGCGTCCGCATGTGCAGTCGCACCGGGGGATACCTCCTGCACCCGCAGAGCACGGGCAAGCTGCGTCCAGCTAAACCCGCCCAAGTAAACCGAGCCAAGCGCGCTGACGTCACAACGTAAACCAGGGGCTTCGTCGGTGCGATCGATGCCGCCGGACCCGACCCGCCAGCACCCGGCGTTCCATGGACAGAACTCATCGATCACTTCAATGACGACCGATCCCAGAGCGTGATACCACCGCGCCGACAGCGCGGTCTTGACGTCGAGCAACCGTACCCAGACACCGTCCCGCAGGCTGAAACCGAGCCGGCGGGGCTCTGCCAGCAACAGCAACAGCGGATGATCCAGCGGCAAGCGCCAGGCTCTAACGCGCGCCATCCAGTCGATATCCAACAGATATCGCCAGATGGCGGCTGTTGCCTCAGGCGAGTCGGCGACAGCCTCGATCACCGCGACCGACCCGGTCTGGAGGCCCCGCTCAAACGCCCAATTCATTCGATAGAGTGCGTAGGCCGACGGCCGCCCTTCGTTCTCGAGGACGGCGCATTGCAGATCGCCATCGGTGCCACGCCGCCACTCGGGATCGGTCAGTATCCGGGCCTGCCACCACGCCGAGCTTCGCGCAAACATGCCGGGCGTCGCTGCAGCCGCACGATGATAGATAGTGGCAAGGCACTCTTCGGCAGCGTCGAGTGCGACGAGGCGAACACGCCCCGCGGCGGCAAACGGCGTACGGAACGCCGATCGCTCTCGCGGCAAATCGATCTCGGCTGTAAACGACGCCAAGCCAAAGCCGAACCGGCCGTAGATCGTGTCTTCGGTGGCCCACAGATAAGCGACCGGCTCGCCCTGCAGACGACAAGCGTCGAGCAAGCCTCGCATCATCGCCCGTAAAACCCCCCGTCGCCGGTGCGTAGGCAGGACGCCGGCGACAGTGATCCCCGCCGCCGGCACCCTCCCACCGGGGACCGTCAAGTGAAATGAAAAAGCACCCAAGCCGCCGACAGCGCGACCGCCTTCCCATGCGGCGTAGACGCGTTCGGCCGGCAAGACGCGGGTCAACCGTTCCGCTTGGCCCTCAGTCGGGGGCGTCGAAAGCCCGAAATAATGCCGTATCGGGGTGAGGGCTTGCCTGACTTCTTCCGCCGACGCGCAGGGTCGAATTTCAATGTCCATGGGCGGCGCTCGGTCCTCGAAGGTTATTGCTGGCATAGTCCTGACGGCTTCACACCTCAGTCGCCATCGCGATCCCCAGAACGGTCCACCAGGCGGCGCGGAAGAAGTCCGTGGGCTGAAGGCATACGGTCGTCCGGGATCGGAATGACGATCCCCTTGATCTCAAATCAAGGACTTCGCATTCGCCGCAGAGCTATTCCTTGAATTGAGCGGCGCGCCAGCGCACGGCGGCGGGAACGCCCTCAGCGGCGACGATTTCGCGGAATTTGGCGCCGAAGGCAGTTTTGGTCGCGTAGAGCGGACCGACCACATCGAGCCCGGCATGGAGCCCCGCCCGGAAACCGGCCGCGTCGGCAGTGCGGTTGATCGCCCGCTTGGCGGCGTAGAGCGCTTCCGGCGAGATCAACGACAGCCGCTTCGCCCAGCGCAGGCTCGCCTCGGCCAACTCGCCCAATGGCACGACGCGGTTTACCATGCCTAGCGACATCGCTGTCACGGCATCGATGGTGTCGCCGAAATACAACAGCTCGCGCGCTTTCTTGTAGCCGATGATTGCCGGCATCACGATTGCCGGGCCGACACTCGAAAACCGCACTTCGGGCTCCCCGAAAACGGCATTGTCGGCGGCGATCGTCAAATCGCACAGCATCACGACTTCGCAGCCGCCGCCCATGACGTGCCCCTGAACCGCGGCGATCACCGGCTTTTTCATCGCCCACGGGGTCATCTCGAATTCGAGCTGGGGCGCGAGATGCGCGTGCGCTTTTAGCGGATCACTGCGCCAGTCGTCGTGGCCCGGCTCTCGCGCACCGATGTCGTAGCCCGCGCAAAAGCTACGGCCGGCCGCGCGCAACAATACGACGCTCGTCTCCAGGTCATTGTCTGCGCGGGCGAACGCGTCCTGCAGCTGGTGCTGGACCTCGGCGCTGATCGCGTTGAGCTTGTCCGGGCGGTTCAGGGTGATGATGCTGACCTGCTCGTCGACATCATACAAGACCACGGGATCGGCCAACTTTTGGTACTCCTCGGCTAGGGGTTGCGGCAGGCCGACCAGCGCGCCAATCCGTCGATCGCGACAAGACCTTCGCGCAAACCGCCGACGACCGGAATTCCCAACTCACGCAGATGGGTGATCTGGATGCGATCCATGACCCCCGGCCGCGTATGCAGCACGAAATGCGGCTTGGCGCTGCGGGCCGCTGCCGTCGCGAAATGGTCGTAATAGGTCCGCGCCAGGTCGGGCTGGTCAAAGGGCTGCCCGTCGCAACCATCGCGGCAAAAGACGATGATGTCGTGATCGGCGCTGGCATCGAACAACTCCAGGGCACGCGGCAGATTGGCCGCGAAAGTCCCGCTGCCCCAGGCATCGAGCGGATTGCCGTCCCCGCTAATAAAGCCGATCTCTTTTGCGATACTGGCGCGGGACGCCGGGGATAGCGGGGGCAATTGCAGATCGCCCGCGGCCCCCAGGTCGAGGATCAGCTCGGCAAGCCCACCCGACGAGGTGATCACTCCGAGCCGCCGTCCGCCTGGCGGCTTCCATTGCTGGAATGCTGCCAAAGCCTCGGTCAATTCGACCAGATCGGTAACCTCGATTGCATTATGAGCGCGCAGCAGCTCGGAGATTGCCGCCGAATCGCCGGCATCCCCGCCGGTATGGGTGGTAATGGCTCGCCGGG
>JAFAHP010000381.1 GCA_019237175.1 Alphaproteobacteria bacterium | reverse complement strand
GACGGTTCCGCCCTGGAACCATTCGATCGCGTCGTATTTGACAAAGCCGCTGATCGCGATCGAGGTGTTGGTTCCCGGGATCAAGAAGGACCGCGGGAAGCTGCCGGCGATCGAGGGCTGGCCGGCCACCACCGGACCGCCGATGACCGCCGCCTGCTGCTGCGGTATCCCCGCCGCCGCCTGGGACGCGGCCAACTGGTCGATGCGCTGCTGCAATAATTGCTGGTTGGCGCGCAAATCCGACAATTCGTCGGCGCTTGCCGCGGCGAGACCCGTCAGCAACGCCAAAATAGCGGTTGAGCCGCCAATCGTCGCGCGTAATCCGGTAGCCCGCGCTCTCGTCATCGTTCGCCGCTCCCCCGGCTGCCTGCCTCTTAAATCAGAGGTTGACGGATGATCGCCGGGTGAGCTGGTAACGACCATCCATCGTTCGGATGAAATTAGATGGAGAGAAGACTTAAGTCCTGCCCAACCTAGCTAGACAAAAAGATTTAGATCTTCAAAGATGTTACAATTTGACATCAACGAATTGGTAAAACCCAGGTCATTGAATTATCTGGATTCATTCTTCTTCTACGACGGTCTAAATCTAGCCTCTTCGAGACCGGTCAGGCGGATGATGGCGTCGCATCCACCCGGTGTCGCAAAGCTTGTCCCACATGCAAAAAAGCGACATTGTGGCAAAAAAGCACCGTCGATCAGGGGAGATACCGCGCGCATGTCGCGCAAAGAACGCCGCCTTCAGAGGCATTTGGCGAAGAAAGGACACCCTGCGGAACGAATCGCGGCCGCACCCTCGGCCGCTGTCGTGATGCGGGTGGCTCGCCTGCAACGCGAAGCGATGTCGCTCGCCGAGTCGGATCAGCCGCGCCGCGCCCTGGCAATTTGTCGTGAGCTGCTGACGCTGCAGCCGAACCGTCCGGACGTCTTGAGTTTCGCCGGGACCCTCGCGTTTAAGTTGGGCGATATGGAGGAAGCCGCCGGGCTCCACCGCCGCGCGGTCGCGGCCAGGCCGGAGATCGCCGAATACCAGTACAATTTCGGGAGCGCGCTCGGGCAGACGGGGCAGCTCCAAGAGGCGGCCGCAGCCTATCGCAAGACGCTGGCGCTACGGCCCGATTTCTGGCAGGCGCACCATAATCTCGGCAACACGCTGCGCGCTCTAGGCCGCCTTTCGGAAGCCGTCGAATCCTATCGCCGCGGGCTCGCCTGTCGCGCGACGGCCGAAGGCGAGCGCGACCTCGGCATCGCACTTCACGATCTGCAACAGCTGGACGAAGCCATCGCGGCTTATCGCCGGTGCCTCGCCCTGCCCGGCCACCGCATCGACGTTTACAGCAATTTGGCGAACGCGTTGATGGAGCAGGGCTCCTGGCAGGACGCGCTCGACGTGTGCGAGCGTTATCTGGTCGTCGAGCCCGGGAACATTGAAGCCACGGCATTAAAGGTGCTCGCCTTGCACGAGCTCGGGCGCGACCAGGAGGCGTGCGCGCTCCTCGATTTCGACCGCTTTGTCCGCGTCATCGACTTTACCAAACCGCCTCCCGGGTATCCCGGTATCGCCGCCTTTAACGAGGCGCTCGTGGCTCATGTCGAGGCCCATCCGAGCCTCGCGGTGCCGCCGCGCGACCACCCGACCTACCACAACGATGCGCTCGAAATTACCGGCGAACTCTTTGTCGAACCCAAAGGGCCGATGGCGGCCTTCGAGACGATGATGCGCGAGGCGGTGATCGCTTACATCGAGACGGTCGCGCGCGAGCCGCCGCATCCGTTTATTGAGCGGCTGCCGAATAAATGGGCGCTGGCCTGCTGGGCGACGCGACTCGCCGGGCAGGGCCATCTCGATCCGCATGTCCATTTCACGGGCTATATCGGCGGCGTCTACTATCCGTTGTTGCCCGATGTCGTCGCCGATCCCGGCCGAGCCGGCGCCGGCTGGTTCGAACTCGGCCGGCCGCCGCAACGGTTCGGCTGCCGGTCCGAACCACTCATGCGGCGGATCCAACCCAAGGAGGGACGGCTTCTTCTGTTCCCGGGCTATTTCTTTCACAACACGGTTCCGTTCGTCTCGTCGCAGCGCCGCATCTCGATCGCTTTTGATCTGTTGCGGCGGGACTGAACGCGTGGCGCCGTGGCGCATGAGATTGCTAGATGGCTCCTCCCCCGCGCCGGGGGAGGAACCGAGCCTCGGTAAGTAGCTGGTAGGATGGGTTGAGCGCCGCGAAACCCATCGCTTTGTGAGACGATCGGCTGATGACGAATTATCGCCGGAACTTTGTCCTCGGAGGGAGCTTTTTCTTCACCGTGAACCTCGCCGACCAACGGCTACGTTTGCTGACCGACCATATCCAAGCACTACGCTCGGCATTCCGCTATACGAAACTCCGGCATCCCTTTCGCGTCGACGCGATCGTCGTACTGCCCGACCACCTGCATGCGATTTGGACATTGCCCCAAGGCGAAGCCGATTTTGCGCTCCGCTGGCGACTGATCAAGGCCACGTTCTCGCGCGGGTTACGCCGAATGGAGCCGATCTCTCCCAGCCGAGCCCGAAAAGGCGAACGTCGGATTTGGCAGCGCCGTTATTGGGAGCACACCCTCAGAGACGAACCAGATCTGGCGCGACACATTGATTACATTCACTTTAATCCGGTCAAAACATGGCCATGTGGGACGAGTACAGGATTGGCCATATTCGTCTTTTCATCGCATGGTGCGTCTCGGCCTCTATCCCGAAGGCTGGGCGGGTGAGGCCGAGAAAGAAGCGACCGGCTTTGGGGAGCGTTGATGGGTTTCCTCCGGCTTTTCGCCGGCGTCAACCCATCCTACGCAATCTTTCTAAACGATATTGCGGTTGCTATGCGTTGAGCGAAGCGGGCGCCGCCGCCGGGGCCAGGGCCGGAGGGCGCTCATATTCCCGCAACCATTCGGCCACCTGGCTGCGGCGCTGCACGTTGAGCTTACCCAAGAGATTGTGCACGTGTGATTTTGTCGTCGCCAGGCTGATATTGAGCTGGCGGGCAATTTCCTTGTCGCTGAGACCGCTTCTGATCAGCTCGGCGGCCTCGCGCTCGCGCTTGGTGAGGGCCGGAAGCAGGAGTGCCGCATCGCGGTTCGGGCGTCTTCTGGCGGCCATGGCGATCCGGCGCAACAGACCCGTGACAACGCGGCCCGAGGACATCTGCTCGCCATTGTGGATATCGATCATCAGCCGCACGAAATCGGCGAGTGCCGCCGTTCGCGGGATATATCCGATCACCCCCACCTCGGCCCACGCGATGATGTCTTCCTCGGTCTCCCTGACCGAGCACGCAATGATGCGCAGATCCGGTGCAATATCGAGAGCGCGCCGAACCGTCGCCGGACCGTCTGGGATACGGCCGTCGAGCAGGATCACGTCGGCCTTCAGGCTCGAGCTGAGGGCGACCGCCTCGGACAGGCTGGCGCATTGCCCAACCACCGCAACCAGCGGATCGCGCTCCAGGATCTCTGCGAGACTCTCGCGTGTGAACCGCACCGCCCACACGACCAGGATGCGCAGACCTCGACCAGACCGGGTATCGGCGACAGCCTGATCCAGCACCGCGACGTTCGGCTCCACCATATCCTCCCATCACGCAAGCCCGTCGCGGGTGCCCGCGCCGGACCCCGCCCGGCTGGCGTGAGTATCGCCTCCCGTTCTCGCGACCCGGTCGCTCGGCTCTTTGTCCGGCGTTCAGATCCCAGCGGCTTCAACGACCGAATGCGAATCACTCGCCTAAACGGGTAGTCGCCAAAGGCCTCTTTACCGAATCGAACGGTATAACGCTATCCACAACTTGTCTAGGGCGACGTTAATATGTTGGAAATTTGTCAACGCAAAGGGTGATTCGTCAACCTATGCGTTATTTGTGTCGTGGCCGGCGGTGAATAGCTGCCCCGCCACTGGTTCGCGTCACCGGCTCGGTTGGCCCGGCCGGTGCAATTGACATCCGGGCGAGGCGCGATTACGGTCGCGAAGCTTCCGAAGCGAAGCTCTTCACCCCACATTTGGGGACGCCAGTCCGCGAGTATCGCGCACTGGCGCTTTTTGTCGGTTTGGTGACTTCGGGAATATCCATGTTCGATAACCTGAGCGATCGCCTCGGCGACGTCTTCGACCGGTTGCGCCGCCATGGTGCGCTGACCGAAAGCGATGTCGGCTCTGCCATGCGCGAGATCCGCGTCGCCTTGCTGGAAGCCGATGTGGCATTGCCGGTGGTCCGCGACTTTATCGCGACGGTGCGCGAAAAGGCGCTTGGGCAGGACGTGCTGCGGTCGGTGACGCCGGTGCAGATGGTGGTCAAAATCGTTCACGACCACCTGGTTGACGTGCTGGGCGGCGAATCCGATGCCGCCGCGTCCGGGCTCGATCTTAACGCGCCGGCGCCGGTCGGGGTCATGCTGGTCGGGCTGCAAGGCTCGGGTAAGACGACGACCGCCGCCAAGATCGCCAATCGGCTGAAGCAGCGCGACCGCAAAAAGGTGCTGCTGGCTTCGCTCGATGTGCAGCGTCCGGCGGCGCAGGAGCAACTTGCCGTTCTCGGCCGTCAGATCGGGGTTGCGAGCTTACCGGTGGTGGCCGGCGAAAAACCTGTCGGCATCGCGCGGCGAGCCCTCGAAACCGGCCGCACCCAGGGTTATGACGTGGTCATCTTCGATACCGCCGGAAGGCTCCACATCAACGAGGAGTTGATGCTCGAAGTGGCGGCGGTGAGCGAGGCGGTGCTGCCGCACCAGACATTGCTCGTTGCCGATGCAATGATCGGTCAGGACGCGGTCAATCTCGCTCAGGTGTTCAGCGAGCGCGCCGCTATTACCGGGATCGTGCTGACCCGGGTCGACGGCGACGCCCGCGGCGGCGCTGCATTGTCGATGCGCCAGATCACCGGCAGGCCAATCGTGTATATCGGCACCGGCGAGCGCATTGCCGCTCTTGAGCCGTTTCATCCCGAGCGTATCGCCGGGCGCATTTTGGGCATGGGCGATGTCGTCAGCCTGGTTGAAAAGGCGGCCGACACGATCGATCGCGACGAGGCCGAAAAGCTTGCGGCCAAGATGGCCAGGGGCAATTTCGATCTCGACGATCTCGCGGGCCAGTTGCGCCAGATCCGCCGTATGGGGGGAATGAGCGGCATGCTGTCGCTGCTGCCGGGTGTCGGCAAGCTCAAGAAGCAGTTGGGCGACGCCAATATCGATGAGAGCATTATCAGGCGCCAGGAAGCGATCATCTCATCGATGACCAACAGCGAGCGGCGCAATCCGAAATTGCTGAATGGCTCGCGGCGCCGGCGCATCGCGAGCGGCTCCGGCACCTCGGTGCCGGAGATCAACCGGCTGCTGAAGCAGTATCAGGATATGGCCGACATGATGAAGAAGATGAAAAAGCTCGGCCCCAAGGGCCTGGCAAGGCACGGTCTGGCCGGGCTTATGCCGAATGCCGGTTTTCGCCACTAGCTGCAGGTAATGTGATGTCGTTGAAGATCCGTCTGGCCCGCGGCGGCGCCAAGAAGCGGCCCTACTACAGCATCGTCGTCGCCGACTCGCACAGTCCGCGCGACGGCCGCTTTATCGAGCGGGTCGGGACCTATAACCCGATGCTCGACCGCAGCCACGCCGACCGCGTCGCCCTGAAGACCGAGCGGGTCCGACATTGGCTGGGTGTGGGCGCGGTGCCGACCGAGCGGGTGGCGCGTTTCCTGGGCGAGGCCGGGCTCATCGAAAAGCCGCCGATCCGCGAGACGCCGATCAAATCGGCGCCAAAGGCAAAGGCGCAGGAACGGCTGAAGGCCGCGGGTGAAACCGCGGCGGCGGCCGCCCGGAGCTAGGCGCGACGGAGAACAGCGTGGTCTCCTCGCGAGGAACCAAATCACTCGTCGCTTTCCCAGCGAAAGCCGGGACCCATTTGTCCGCTGACGCCCGCGGATGGAGCAACCGCAAGGCCTCACAAACCGATCAACCATTCGTGCGAGGGAGCGATGGGCCCCGGCTTGCGCCGGGGAAGCGAACAAATGATCGCAAAAGGAATTGTTTTACGAACTCCGAGGAGGCCCCGCCAGGGCCGGCTGGAAAGGTGCACAAGTCTGCTCTGGCCGCACGAAACCGCATGGTTTGCGTCGGTGTCGTCACCGGCCCGCACGGGGTTACCGGTGCGGTTCGCATTAAAAGCTTTACCGCCCGCCCCGAGGATGTGGCTGCTTACGGACCGCTCGGCAATCAGAGCGGAACCCGATGGTTGGAATTGCGGCTGCTGGGTGCCGCCAAGGGTGTGGTGATCGGGCGATTTTCGGGTGTCGACGATCGCAACCGGGCCGAAGCATTGCGCGGGCTGCGTCTTTATCTGCCGCGCGCGGTGCTGCCGCCACCCGAGGAGGACGAATATTATCACGCCGATCTGATGGGGCTCGAAGCCGTGCTGATGGACGGAACGCGGCTCGGCCGGGTGCGCGCGATCCATGATTTTGGCGCCGGCGACACCATCGAAATCGAACGCCAGGGTGCGGCGCCGATCATCGTGCCGTTTACCCGCGCCGTCGTTCCGCTGATCGACCTCGAAAGCGGGCGGATTGTCATCGATCCTCCGCAAGGTTTGCTCGAGCCCGTCAAACAAGACCCTCTCCCACCTCTGGGGGGAGAGGGGAGGGTGAGGGGGGGAGTTGCCGCACAGGTCCGTCCGGATAACCCCCTCACCCCGGCCCTCTCCCCCAAGGGGGCGAGGGAGAAGAAGGTGCAACCGGTATGATCTGGCGGGCGACAGTCCTGACGATCTTTCCTGAAATGCTGCCGGGACCGCTCGCCTATTCGCTTGCCGGCAAGGCCTTGGAGGGCGGGATTTGGCGGCTCGACACGGTCGACATCCGCACCTTCGCGCATGACCGGCACCGCTCGGTGGACGATGCGCCGTATGGCGGCGGACCCGGAATGGTGATGCGCCCGGACGTGCTCGATGCTGCGGTTGCCGGCGCCGGCGGAACCGGGCCGTTGATACTGCTGTCGCCGCGCGGCCGCCGGCTCGATCAACAGCGGGTGAACGAACTCGCCGCCGGGCCGGGCGCGACCCTGATCTGTGGCCGTTTCGAAGGGGTTGACGAGCGGATTATCCAAGCGCGCGGGATCGAGGAGTTGAGCCTCGGCGATTTTATCTTGTCCGGCGGCGAACCGGCCGCGATTGTGCTGCTCGATGCGTGCGTGCGATTGCTGCCGGGTGTGGTCGGCGACCGCCAGGCGCTGCACGAAGAGAGCTTTGCCGACGGCCTCTTGGAATACCCGCAATACACCCGCCCGCAACTGTGGCAAGGTCGGCTGGTGCCGGAGGTGTTGG
>JAFAHP010000315.1 GCA_019237175.1 Alphaproteobacteria bacterium | reverse complement strand
GGCGGGTGGGCGATCGGCAAATTGCCCCGCGCGAGTGCAGTGGCGAAATTGATACGCAAGGTTACGGCATCAGGGTTGAGCCAAGCGTCTGCCGTGTTCTTATAGCCGTCTGGCGTCGGGCAGCGGTAGAGCGGCATACCAAGCCGGGCCATCGCGCCTTGCAACGGCCGCGGGTTTTGGACGTCGACGCCGGCAGCGCGAATCGCCGATAGAACGAACTGTTCGGGTGTCTTGTACTTGTCGCCGACGCTGTCGCGAAATGCCGGGCTGGTGAAAAGCGCTTTCAGCACCGTACGAATATCGCCGTTGCTGGCGCTGAACGCCCGGGCGAGCCGGTCGACGAGTGCCGCCGGCGGGGCATCGGCGACAAAGTATTGCGCGAGCTCGTACGCGACGTGGTGCGCGGTCGCCGGACTTTTGGCTAAAATATCGAGCGCCTCCTCGCCTTCAGCCTCCCCGCTCGCCGCGATCGGGTGGCCGAGAAAGATTTTCGGGCCGAAAACATGACGGCTCGGGTCAAACACAAAAGCATCGCCGATGCCCCGGCGTAAACTCGGGCGGTCGATGGTCCAGCCGGTCAGAATTCGCGCCAGAGTCTCGACATCGCCCTGACGATAGCCGCCATCGACGCCGAGCGTGTGCAGCTCCATGACTTCGCGCGCATAGTTCTCGTTGATGCCGAGGTCCTTCCCGGCCGCTCCTCGGCTCCCCGGTGCGCTGTTTTGCGCATTGTCGAGATAAAAAAGCATCGCCGGGTGCCGTGCCGTGGCAAGCAGCAGATCCTTGAACTCGCCGAGCGCGAAAGGCCGGATCGCCTCCATCTCGTAGGCGCCGATCCACAGATGATCGGGCCCTTTGTCGGCGAAGACATTAAAGTGATTGTACCAGAAATCGACCATGACCTCCTGCAGCTGGCGGCGACTCAGCGTCGCCCGCAGGATCCGGGCCTCCATGGCTTGCTGGATGATAATCCGCGAGCGCTCACGCGCCGCTTTGATTTCCTCGGGCGATGGTGTGGCCCCGCCCTGAGGCAGCGGTGGACCATATTCCGCAAAAAGCTGGACGGGACTGAGCGCCAGGGTGTCGAGTGCGGCGAGTCTCCGGGGCAGCTCGGGGGACTCCGGGATCGATGCGGGATCGAGCTGCTCGTCGATGTAGCGCTGCGCCCCAATCGCCTCGACATGCCGCAAATCTTCGAGTGTCGGCCCAAAGCCGAGCCGGTTGAGGAGGTGCAACGCCTGACGTTGGGAACTGGTTTCGGCCGCGAGCGCCGGCACCAGGGCCAATAGCAACACCCAAAGGGTGAGAGGGATGGTCCGCCATCCGATCGGCATGGGTCTGACCGTGCGAGTTCAGCACCTGCTATATGCGGGAAGCCGCTGAGGTCTCCCCCTCGCAGGCGGCGGCAACATGGTTTACGCCCCGCCAGTCCGCAGCGCCGGTTTCTTGAGGAGCTGCGGCAGCTATTGGTAACACTCCTACCAGCATTTCGACACGCTGGCCGGCGTCCTGTTTGTGCCCGCGATCCACCGCGGCTCTTCCATCAACAGCGGCGGGCTCCTCCCCCGCGCCACGGGGGAGGTGGCGCGCTTAGCGCGCCGGAGGGGGCGGGTACCGCCGCTTGCTCGATCTCGGCCAGAACCCCTTCCAATCTCTCGTCCCGCAACACGTCGGCGGCGCCGAAGCGCAGCACCCTGACACCCTTTTGCGCAAGCCACGTCTCGCGACGCTGATCGTGGCGGACCTGCGCGGCAGCGTCGTGGGCGAAGCCGTTGACCTCAACCGCCAGCCGGGCGGAAGGACAATAGAAATCGACAATATAGGGTCCGATCGGGTGTTGCCGGCGAAAGCGGAGACCCGCCAGCCGTCCCTGCCGCAGAGCCTGCCACAGGACGATCTCCGGTAGGCTCATTTTACGACGGAGCGCGCGGGCGCGGCTAAATGTAATGGTCGGCGCTCGCATGCCCCCTCCACCATGCTTCGCATGGTCCCCTCCCCCGCTCCGCGAGGGAGGAACCAATACGCCACCCTTACCTATAAACGGAATTGGTCACGTCATTGGACATGTTGCGGCGGCTTAGCAGAATTGCTAAGCTCATCTTAGCAGATTTGCTAACCACGGAGACGCATGAAATCTCATTTCCCTTGCTGCGATGACGGATAGCGCCTCGATTGCAGTGCAATGTGCCCGAAAACTGCTCGAACTGCGCACCCAAAGCGGTGAGACGCAACGGCAGCTGGCGGCGCGCCTGGCCATGACCGAATCGATGATCTCGCGGCTCGAGCGCGGTGATCACACGCCGAGCCTGAAGACACTCTGCCGCATCGCCGAC
>JAFAHP010000129.1 GCA_019237175.1 Alphaproteobacteria bacterium | reverse complement strand
GCAATGGCGGGCACGGATTGACCTGCATGGTAGCGGTCATCCCGGCCGCCGGAACGATGCCGACGAAGATGTGGAACGAGACCGTGGACACGCGAATTGCAGTCGCGACAGGAGCAGCGGCGGCAGGTCGATGTTCGGGCCCTAGGCTAGCGCAGTGTCTCGCAAATAGCCTCACATAGTCGACGTAGTAAAACCCTCCCCCATCGAGGGCATAAGCGCTAACTTAAAATGAGCGCGCCTAAGGTTTTGATACTGCCCGACTTCATTCCCGCTAAAGTGTTCGGAAAACCGAGATTTGATGGCGCTGGGTTGTTGCCCGAGCAGACGAGAGTGCCGCCAATCGTATCAGCCTCGATCTGAGCGGTCATGCCGTCGCCGGCGACGTTCGTACCAGCACATTCCCGGCGACGTTGTTTCGTATCAGCACATTCCCGGCCACGTTTTACCGATTAAGTCCGAGAATCTCGCCGTCAAGTGTCGTGCCTCTGAGACAATTTTAACGCGCAATTTAACGCCGATCATCTTAAAGTATTGATTTGGCGCCAGCCGCATCGCCACGGAAGTAGAGGCGCTTCGCGGTGGCCGGTAACGGGCACCCACCGGCTCCAGCACCGCGCGCCGGCAGCTAGCACTGTGCACGTTCGCCGCCCCCGGCGAGCCGCGCTGGACATCGCCGGTTGAACACGTTCAGCCGAGGTGATAGCAGGTGCAGCCGGAATGTCCAATGTCGGCGCCGCCTTCCCGCTCCCAATAGGCCGGGCTTTCGCTCGAATCCAAAACACATTCGCCGAGCCGCACGGGAGTGGCGGAGACACAAGACTATTCACGCATTGCTGAAGACTATTCGCGCCATGCTGAATACGAAACATCGCCGCGCGCTGCTCGGCCTCGCCCTGTCGAGCTTCTTCGCCCTAGTGCAGTTCCGCCTCATCATCATGCTGTTCGGTGCGGATTACGGCCGCGCTGTCGACGCGGCCGCCGGGGTACT
The DNA here is from genome assembly GCA_019237175.1 of Alphaproteobacteria bacterium. GTDB lineage: Bacteria > Pseudomonadota > Alphaproteobacteria > ATCC43930 > CGMCC-115725 > AP-15. The sequence continues at coordinate 4,547 of JAFAHP010000129.1, read as the reverse complement.
CGCCGGCAAGCCTCACTGGCGGACATTCCAGGCGCGCGTGCTGGGGCCGTTGCTGATCGACCGCATTTCGCCCTTGTTCCCGAGCTTCTTTGACGCTCATGTCTGCTTTTCGATCGTGACCCTGGCGGTGATGGGCTACCTCGCCTGGCGGATCGGCTGGCGGGTCGGCGCCAATCTCGGAGCGGCAATGCTGGCGCTTTTCGTGTTCGAGACGAGCTTTTCCTTCCTCCTGACGCCGCACTGGCTGTATGCCTGGGACTATCTCAACATCATCGTTTTTCTCGTGTTCGTCGACTTTGTGGTCGCTGGCAGATCCTGGCCGTGGTTCGTCGCGCTCTGGGCGATCGGCATCTTCAGCCGGGAGACGGCGGCTTTCATCGCGGTCTGGATGATCCTCGAGGCGCTGTCGCGCCGGTATTTCGCGCGACGGCCGGGCGGGGGCGGGGAGAGGCTCGACCGCGGCATGCTCATCGCCGGGATCGTCTCTCTCGTGCTCGGCGCCGCGATCGTCCAGGCGATTACCCGCGCCCTGTTTATCGAGGAGGTCGGACCGAAGATCTTCAATGATGTGGCGGGCGAGGGCGGCCGGGCTTTTTACGCCCTGCGCATCGCCAAAAATTTCGACATCGCGATCGATTCGCTTACTCGCTTCCAGTACGATATGCCGTTCGTCATCCTGATTTATCTCGGGGTGACGCTGGTGCTGGCGATCGGCATCATGCGGGCCGACCGCCGGCGCTATTTCGCGTTCGGGCTGACATATATCGCCCATATCGCCACGACCCTGGTGTTCGGGATTCTGAACGAAACCCGGGTCTTTGTTGAGCAGATCCCCCTAGTGATCCTCGGCACGCTGGTGCTGACCCGCCTGAACGGCAGGCCCGAGCGGGCGCCAGGCTTTGGTATTGGCGATGATCCGTGATCAGCAGCACTGTCGCGGGACCAAACTCGCATCGACCGCGTGCCCCGCGGTGATCAGGAAAAACGCTCGCCTCTTCCAGGTCGGCTGAGACTGTCTGCGTGCCGAGCGGGCTGATGCCCGCTCGGTAAAAACCGAGAGCGGTTTCGCCGATTTCGCGCTGCGGGCGCCGGTGGGCGCTGCGCCACGCCGAGGCTCTGGGCCCGTCCGACATCCGACGCCGGTGACACCTGTATTTGGTGGACACGGCGGGCGCGCTGCGCTGCGCTGTGTTGTAAAAAGCGCCCAGCCCGCGACGTTGCAGCAAGCCGGCGACGGATCGCTGGCGCTTGCCTCGGCACCGCCGCAAGGCTCTATATGCGGTGCGACAAATGGCGAGAGGAATAAAGCCGATGCGGTTTCTTGGGGTCCATCCGGGTCCGCTGATGTACACCAAGATCTTTCTGCGGCTGGAGCCGCTTGGCCTTGAACTCGTGGCGCAAGCCGTCCGCCGCGCGGGGCATGCGGTTCGCCTGATTGATTTGCAGGTCGAAGACCACCCCGCCTATTTCCGGATGGTCGAGCATTGGCGACCGGACGTCGTCGCATTTTCCTGCAACTACCTGTCGAACGTGCCCGAGATCGTCGATTTGGCGAAAGCGACAAAAGCACGGTTTCCCAACACCTTCATCTGTGTCGGCGGCCACAGCGCGTCGTTCACCGCAGGTGCCATCATCGCGCATGGCGCGGGGGCGGTCGATTGCGTGCTCAAGGGCGAAGGCGAGGCATCGATGCCGCTGCTGCTGGCGGCGATCGAAGCCGGGCGCGACCTTCTCAGCACGCCGGGTGCCGTCACCGCCGCTGGCGAAGGGCTGCCGCCCGCTTTTGTTCATTCGCTGGACGAACTCGCGCCGGCGCGCGACTTGTTGCGCCATCGACGCAAATACTTTATCGGCACGCTCGACCCCTGCGCCTCGATCGAGTTCTCGCGCGGCTGCCCGTGGGACTGCTCGTTTTGCAGCGCCTGGACCTTTTACGGCCGCAGCTATCGCCTGGTCAGTACGGAGCGCATCATCGACGATCTGCGCTCGATCCGTGAACCCGGCATTTTTATCGTCGATGACGTCGCCTTTATCCACGAGCGTCACGGCGTCGACATCGGGGAGGCGATCCTCCGCGCGGGTATCAAAAAACGATATTACCTCGAAACCCGCGGCGACGTGCTGTTGCGCAACAAGGAGGCTTTTCGGCTGTGGGCGAAACTCGGTCTTTTGACAATGTTTTTGGGCCTCGAGGCGATCGACGCCGAGGGGCTCAGAAAATATAGAAAGCGCGTTTCCCTCGACCGCAATTTCGAGGCGGTCGAGTTCGCCCGCTCGCTCGGCATCAATGTCGCCGTCAATCTGATCGCCGACCCCGATTGGGACCATGAGCGCTTCCGCATCGTGCGCGAGTGGTGTCTGGAGATGCCGGATGTCATCAATATCAGCGTCAATACCCCCTATCCCGGCACCGAGAGCTGGGTGACCGACGGCCGGCGGCTCGAAACCCGCGATTATCGGCTGTTCGATATTCAACATGCCGTCCTACCGACGCGCCTGCCGCTCGCCGAGTTCTACCGGGAACTGGTAACCACCCAGCGGGCGATCCTCAAAAAGCACCTCGACTGGCATCAGCTGATCGACGCCGGCAGCATCGTCGCGCGGCTCCTGCTGCGCGGGCAGACCAATTTTGTCAAGAGTCTGTTCAAGATCAACAAGGTATACCGCCCCGAATTGCTGCTCGCCGATCACGAGGCACCCGTGACTTACGAGCTTCCGCTGCCACAGGCGGCACGCGAAGCGAAGGTCAACCCCGCTTCGCTCTATATTCATGCGCCGCGCGGCCGCCGCGGACGGTCGATCGATGCCGCCACCGAAGAATTCGTTGACGAGACCCGGATCGGCACCAGCGCCTAAGTGCTGTGGACCCGACGGTTGCTTTCCCGCCTTGTTTTATCCATCACCCCCGCGCAAGCGCTACGGTGTTCACACAATTTCGCTGTGCCACGAATGACTTGCGGGAGCAATGTGTATTTCCCTCCCCCTCGATGGGGGAGGGATTGGGAGGGGGTGAACGCCGCCGCAAGACGCCAACGCAAGCACGAAACGCGACTGCCGTTGATCATGTTCCCGCGAGCGAGGGGGCTCTCGGCTAGTATCACCCCCATCCTAACCCGCCCCCATCAAGGAGGCGGGAACGCACTGATGATCTGTCAATACCATAGCGCGCGAGCGGGCCCCCAGAAACCCCCGGCAGGGCGCTGGCTGCCCTGGATGCCTCCCCGGATTTGATCCGGGGATCACGCGGGCATGGCGAAAAGCAAGAGGCGGTACCGGAAAATTGGCGCCCGGGTTGTGATCTCGCAATAAGTGTGGACAAAACTTCCGACGCAACGCTGGCGCGGCGCTGTCCGCCAATCTACATTCCTCTTTAGGGTTAGGGGTGGGTAAGAAATGGCCGCGCAGGTCCGCACCGTGGCGTTTCATGGGATCGAGGTCATCGAGGTCGAAACCCAGGTGACGATCAGTTCCGGCCTGCCTGCGTTTACGATCGTCGGATTGCCCGACAAAGCGGTCGCCGAATCACGCGAGCGGGTGCGGTCGGCGCTGAACTCGCTGGGGCTCTCCTTGCCGCCGCGGCACATCACGGTCAATCTCGCCCCCGCCGATGTGCTCAAGGAAGGCAGCCATTTCGACCTCCCGATCGCATTGGCGCTCTTGGCCGCGATGGAGGCGTTGCCCACCGACGAACTCGCCAACCACACCGCCCTCGGCGAATTGTCGCTCGACGGCTCGCTGACCGGGGTCGCGGGCGTGTTGATCGCCGGCCTCTTTGCCGCCAGTCACGAGAGTGCGCTGATCTGTCCGGCGGCCTGCGGCAGTGAAGCGGCGTGGGCCGGCGAGGTCGAGGTCATCGCCGCTCCCAGTCTTTTGGCGATCGTCAATCACTTCAAGGGCACGCAGGTGTTGCCGCCGCCCGAGCCGCGGCTCGCCGCGTCGACGATGGCGGGGCTCGATCTGAAAGACGTCAAAGGACAGGAGAGTGCCAAGCGTGCGGTCGAGATTGCCGCCGCCGGCGGGCACAATCTGCTGATGGTCGGGCCGCCCGGATCGGGCAAGTCGATGCTCGCCGCACGCCTTCCGGGGTTGTTGCCGCCGCTCGAGCCAGCCGAAGCGCTCGAACTCGGCATGATCCAGTCGGTCGCCGGCGGATTGCGCGGCAATGGGCTGACGCGCGAGCGGCCGTTTCGCGACCCGCACCACTCGGCCTCGCTCCCGGCGCTGATCGGCGGCGGCATGCGCGCACGACCGGGCGAAATCTCGCTCGCCCATCAAGGAGTGCTGTTTCTCGACGAATTGCCGGAATTCAACCGTGCAGCACTCGAAGCGTTGCGCCAGCCGCTCGAAACCGGCCGGGTCACTGTCGCCCGCGCCAACGGTCATGTAACCTATCCCGCGCGGTTTCAACTGATCGCGGCGATGAACCCGTGCCGCTGCGGCCATTTCGCCGAAGCGGGCTGCGGTCGCGCGCCGCGCTGCGCCGAAGAGTACCAAGGCAAGCTATCCGGGCCGCTGATCGACCGCATCGACCTCTATATCGACGTGCC
>JAFAHP010000124.1 GCA_019237175.1 Alphaproteobacteria bacterium | reverse complement strand
GGCGATCGCCGCGATCGCGCGCGCCCCGCCGGCCATTCCGTCGCCGCGCCGCCGCCAAGGCAGCGGACGCAGAGCAAATCCCTCTTCGACGATCGACGCGCCGTGGTCCTGAACGCGGGTAGCAACGATGACGTCAAAGCCGGCTTCGCGTGCGGCTCGCGCGACCGGCAGGCGATGCGACCGGAAATACCAATCCTCGGTCACCAGAAACAGCAACCTCGGCCGCCGCCCGCGCCACGAGGGAGATGGGTGGGCAGCGCCGCTGCTGATCGTATCGTATAAGGTCACATACCGCTCGCGGCGATAGCGATGGGAGGCAGACGAAAGGGCATTGTCCCCGAAACTTGATCCCGCTAATTGATCCGCAAATCGGCCGCTTGCGCAATCGATTGCGGAAGCGGGAACCTAGGGGCGTACCCTGCCGCACACTTTGGTGACCGGCGCTGCCGGATTTATCGGACAGGCGCTGTGCCGGGCTCTGGTGCGGCGCGGCCACGAAGTTCGCGGCGTCACACGCGTCACCGCCGCGCCGATTGCCGGTGTAAAAATGCGCGCGATCGGCAATATCGGACCACAGACCGAGTGGGCACGCTGTCTCGACGGCGTGGATGTTGTCGTTCATCTCGCTACCAGTGCTCATCGCCCGGTCGCGGAGGGGACCGCGAAGGACGAGGCCGGCGCTGCAGCGAGATTGGCGCAGGCCGCGCGCACGGCCGGCGTCAGAAGGCTGGTGCATGTCAGTTCGATCCGCGCGATGGGCGACACCACCGGCCCGGGCAGCCGGTTTCACCCTGCCGATCCGCCGGCGCCAACCGATCCCTATGGCCGCGCCAAGCTCAAAATCGAGCGCGCGGTCGCGGCGGTTGCCCAGAGGGAGGGGCTCGAACTCGTGGTTTTGCGTCCACCGCTGGTCTATGGCCCGGGCGTCAAGGGGAATTTCCGTGCGCTGCTGGCGCTTGCCGCAAGCGGGCTGCCGCTGCCATTCGCGGGGCTTTGCAATCGCCGCAGCCTGATCTTTCTCGACAATCTGGTCGATCTGTTGAGCGTCGTCAGCATCCATCCCGCCGCCTCCGGCCGCGTGTTGCTGGCGCGCGATACGGCCGATCTGTCGATCACCGAGCTGATCCAGGCGCTCGGAAGCGGGTTCGGGCGGCGCGTGAAGCTGTTTTCGGTCCCTCCGGTACTGTTTAGCGGGCTGCGCCACGCGCCGGTTGTGGGGCCTGCGCTGCGGCGGCTGACGCTGCCCTTGCTCGTCGATGACGATGAAACGCGCGGCCCCCTCGGCTGGGCGCCGGCAATCCCCGCCGAGATCGGGCTTGCCGAGACGGCGCGCGCCTACCGCGCTGCATCCTGAGGCGAACCTCGCGGGCGCCGTGTTGTTGTCAGGAAGCGCGCTGCCTTGAGGGCAATTACGACCGCCGCCTTTAAAACCACCTCGCTGATGGCAGATGTATTGGCCTATGTCGTGGAACTCTATCCCGAACTCACACAGGAAAATGGCTCACCGACGGCCGGCACGCAAAACCAGGTGGTCGATTTTGTCCTTGCCGTCCGGAACTAACCAGCGGCGTGCGGGAATGGGCCAAGAACGCGGCTATTGCCAGGCGACGACCGCGCTGCCGCAGCGCCTGCTCTACGGTAAAGGCCTTTTGCACAACACGCTGGGAACGCCGATATTCGCCCGCCAAGATCACGACTGATCCCGCCGCTCTTTTGCGGTATATCGCTGATCAACAGCGTCGGGCATCAAGACGACCAAGAGAGGGCGCATGCCGAGCTTTGATATCGTCTCGCGGATCGATCTCGCCGAGGTTGACAATGCGCTCGCCGGAATTGTGCGCGAGATCGCGACCCGGTTCGATTTCAAGGGCAGCAAATGTTCGATCGAGCGCAAGGACAGTGTTCTGACGATTCTCGCCGATGACGATCTCAAGCTGAAGCAAATGCATGAATTGCTGAAAGTCCATTTGACCCGGCGCAAGGTCGAACCCGGTGCCCTCGACTACAAGCCGCCGGAAAAGGCGTCGGGCAACACGGTGCGGCAGACCATCGTGCTGCGGCAGGGGGTCGACGCCAATCTCGGCCGTCAGCTGGTTCGCGAAATCAAGGACAGCAAGCTCAAGGTGCAAATATCGATACAGGGCGACGAGGTGCGGGTGACCGGCAAGAAGCGCGACGACTTGCAGAGTGCCATCGCGGTGATCCGCGCCCTCAAAATCGAACAGCCGTTGCAATACGTCAATTTTCGCGAATGAGCGCCTCGGGGTCGCGGGGCAGCGGCAAGTGCTTGCCGCGGCCGGCCGCAGCGGAGTATTTAACGGGGCAGACCTCGTCCCCTTCGTCTAGAGGCCCAGGACACCGCCCTCTCACGGCGGCAACACCGGTTCGAATCCGGTAGGGGACGCCACTTCGGTACAGAACTGGGCACGCCAAAACCAGCCGTTTTTACGCTTGAAGCGGCGACGAGCGTACGCAGAAGCGCGCTTTTCGATCCCATGATGCGCAGTTCTTTCTTGTCCACCTCAATGCGCTGAGCCAGCGCACGCAGGTGATCGCGGCGATAGCCGCCGTTCTCGGTTCGCATTCGCTTGCGGGCTGTCCTGGCAAACGTCCTGAGAGTCTGCGGCGTGATGGTCGGCCCGGCCCGATCAATCGCATCCTCGGCCCGCTCTGCGTCAAGGCGGGCCTGGTCGCGTGTTGCTTTCAGCTCGGCGACACGGTCCTTCAACTGGGGATCGGATAGATCGGCAATGCCATTCTCGATAGCGTCATAGAGGCGCTTGAGTTTGGCATCTGCCTCGGCCGCGCGCTTACGTAGTTCGGCAATGTGCGACCTTCGGCGTTC
>JAFAHP010000099.1 GCA_019237175.1 Alphaproteobacteria bacterium | reverse complement strand
CTGAACTAACGCTGTGCCACGAGAAGTTTGGTGACGCCAAAGTCAGACAGCAGCACTGGATCGGGTGGATTGCTGCTTGCAATCGCATGGAGCTGTCATTGCCGATCGCGTGAACCTGATCGTTTCGCAACGCGCGGCTTCGGCGTGAGCCGGATGCCAAATGTCGCGGGGCACGCGACATGTCGTCCGCTGTAAGAGGTTCGATACAATGATATCCTGAATTGACGGGATTGGCCGCCGCCGATGATGGATTACGAAAACTTCTTCGAAGAACGCCTCGATGCGCTCCGCGGCGAGGGGCGCTATCGCGTCTTTGCCGATCTCGAACGGCGCTGCGGCGCCTTTCCGCGCGCCTTCGATCACCGCATCGGCAGCGAAGTGACCGTGTGGTGCTCGAACGACTATCTCGGCATGGGCCAGCATCCGGCGGTACTGACAGCAACGGCCGAGGCGTTGCAGGCACTAGGTGCGGGGGCCGGCGGCACCCGCAATATCTCGGGCAACAGTCATGTCCATCTGCTGCTCGAGCGCGAGCTGGCCGATCTGCATCGGCGCGAGGCGGCGCTGATTTTCACCTCCGGCTATGTTGCCAACGAGGCTGTGTTGTCGACCTTGGCGCGCGAGATGCCGGGCACGGTCGTGGTGTCGGACGCGTCGAACCATGCCTCGATGATCGCCGGCATCCGCAACAGCCGCGCCGAAAAGATGATCTTCCGCCACAACGATGCGGGCCATCTGGCCGACCTCTTGGCCGGCATCGGGCCGGAGCGGCCAAAGCTCGTCTGCTTCGAGTCGGTCTATTCGATGGACGGGGATATCGCGCCGATCGACGCCTTGTGCGATGCCGCCGAGCAATTTGCGGCGATGACGTATCTCGACGAGGTCCACGCCGTCGGGCTTTACGGCGAGCGCGGCGGCGGGATCGCCGAGCGGGACGGCGTGATGCACCGCCCGAGCGTGATCCAGGGGACGCTCGGCAAGGCGTTTGGTGTCATGGGCGGCTACATCGCCGGCTCGGCGGCCCTCGTCGACTTTGTCCGCAGCCACGCGCCGGGATTTATTTTCACCACTTCACTGCCGCCGGCCTTGGCGGCGGGCGCGCTCGCCAGCATCCGGCACCTGAAACAGAGCCGGGTCGAGCGCGACCGGCATCAGGAACGCGCGGCGCGCCTGAAGCATCGTCTCGCCGAGGCGCGGCTGCCGGTGATGCCGAGCCCGAGCCATATCGTTCCGGTCATGGTCGGCAACGCCGAATTGTGCAAGGCCGCCTCGGATATGCTGCTGCAACGGCACCGCATTTATGTGCAGCCGATCAACTATCCGACCGTGGCAAAGGGCAGCGAACGGCTGCGTCTGACCCCGACGCCGCTGCACAGCGACGACGACATCGAGGCGATGGTCGCCGCCCTCCGCGATGTGTGGGACCGCCTGACCCTGGGCCGCGCTGCCAAAAATGGATTCGAGATCCGCCGGGCGGAATGAAATTCCGATCGGCCGACACGGGCGGGTCTAAGGCGCGGAGCAGGACGCGAGCGGTGCTCGCGAAGGTGCCGGGGAATCTTTGTCCGACGATATCGTATGTAGAAGGACTAGCCCATATCGTTCATAGTGGCGAGTGTCCAGAAACGGGAGGGATATATGCCCGTCGGTAGGTTCTTTGGGAAGGTTGGTCAAGGGCTGGCCGTCGCCGCAGCGATCCCTGCCGTGATCGGAACGACGACGGTGTCGTGGCCGGCAGATGCTGGCGGGGGTTGGGGTTATTACGGGGGCGGCGGCGGGATCAGCGCCGGTGCCGCTGTCGCGCTCGGGCTGGGATCGTTCTTCCTCGGTTCTGCTCTGTCGCACCCCTACCCTAATCCTTATTACTACTACCCGCCTCCGCCGCCTTACTATCCGCCTGCCCCGGTCTACTACCAACCCGCGCCGGCCTACTACCAACCCGCCCCTGCCTATTATTCACAGCCGGGATATTCATATCCTTCCTATCCGCAAGCGGGCTATTCATATTCCTCCAATCCACAGGTGGCGTATTATCCGCCAGCGCGGAGCTGTTGGAACTCCTATTACCGCTACTATTACGCTTGTTGAATACATCCGAGTAGATCGCAGGATGGGTATAGCGTGCGGCGAAACCCATAGCGTCCGAGACGATCGGCAGCCTCGGAGGAAGGTGATGGGTTTCACCCCGGATTACGTCCGGGCTCAACCCATCCTACCGGCTCTCACTGGCTGCTGAACAAATCCTGCGGGATGTTGGCCTTGGCGAAGAGGTAATCGCGCGAGGCTTCGAGCTGCTGGCGCAGATTAGGCAGATCGACATCGAGCAATTGGCCCTTCCACTTGCGGATCTTGCCGGCGACGATCACGGTCTCGACATTGGTGCGATCCATCAGCGAGACAACAGCACCCGGCACTTGGTTGAGCGGCGCCACATTGATCCTGGTGGCGTCGAGAATAATGATGTCGGCCTCCTTGCCTGGGGTCAGCGAGCCGGTCTTGCCGTCGAGCCGCAAGGCTTTGGCGCCATTGATGGTGCCAAACCGCAGCACGTCACGTGTCGTCAGCGGGGCCGGGAAGTTGGCGGGGGGCGTCGGCCACGGATTGCCGTTTGGCACATCCGGCGGAGCCCCCGGAAGTCCCCAATCGAGGGGGTCGGGCGGCGAGCCCTGAAGGAGGATCATCTCGTTCAACACGACACGCTGCAGGTTCATGCAAGCGCGCAGTTGGGTGAAGAAGTCGGCGGTCAACACGCATTCGACATCGACACTGAGCGACGGCTCCATGCCGAGGCTCTGCAGCCTGAGGATCGGCGGCATGCCGTGCCGCATGTTCATCTCGATCGGGAAGGCGATCGAGACCTGTGCGCCCTTGTCGTGCACCGCCTGCCAGCCCTGATCGGACATCCCGGTCATGTGGATGAACAGATTGTCGGACCCGATCCCGATGTCGCCGTTGCTGCCGCCCTTGCCCTGGGCGAGAAGGTTCAGGATCGGACGTATCGAGAACGGTGAGAGGATGTGCGCTGCAATCTGCAAACCGAGCTGGCGCCCGATGGTCCAAGACTGCTCGTAGATGTTCGCACCGAGGTAGACCTCGCCGCCCATGATCATCTCGCCGAGCTGGTCGGTCGAAGCGAAGTACTGCTGTTTGATGCGAAATGCGTCCTGGGGATAAGCGTAGTTCGGGGGGTTGGTGCCCGCCCCCTCGAAATAGCCAAACGCGAACCGGCGCCCCGTATCGTAAAGCGCCTGGATGGCGGCGTCGGAGTGCTGGGGCGTGTGGTGGATTTGCGAGACGTCGTGCACGGTCGTCACACCGTCGTCGAGCTGGCTCAGACCACCGAACAGCTCGTTGATGTAGACGTCCTGCGGCCGGTACACCGGAGCAAAGGTGAGTAGAATTTTCTCATAGTAAGTCGTGGTCCCGGCCGCCGTGCCCGAGCCGTCCTCGATCAGAATCCCATCGGCCAGATAGCTGCGCAGCGCCGTCTCGAACCGGTGGTGGTGGGTATCGATGAACCCGGGCATGACGATGCGGCCGGTTGCATCGATTTCCACGGCGCCGCCGGCCTGCAAGTTGGGGCCGACGGCGAGGATCTTTTTACCCTCGACCAGCACGTCGGCATTGGCAAAATCGCCAACCTGCGGATCGATCGACATGACCGAACCGCCGCGAATGATGTAACGCCGGCCGGACTGACCGCTATCGCTTGGCGGGTCGTCCGCGGCCGCCGGGCGCGCCGTGAATAGGCGGAAGCTGCCGGCGGCGATCCCGGTCGCAGCAAGGGCCTTAAGGAAATTGCGCCGCGAGGCGAAATGACGGTGAGGTTTTCCTTGTTCGCAAAGTTGGCACATGGCTGGCATCTCCCCCAAAGGTACGATTATTAGCGCTAAGATCGCTGTTTCGAGAATCGCTGGCAACGACAATCATCGCCAACCGCACACCGCTTCGACGGTTGAGATCGCCACGGTTGGCATATCGTTTCTCAGAAGGTCGCGGGTGAAGACCGCTAAGTCCCCACCGTTTAGCACCCGTGAGCCTTGATCCTCAATAAATGTGCTGGCCGCCGTTGACCGAGATTTCGGTGGCGGTGACGTAAGCGGCGTCGTCGCTGCACAAAAAGAACACGGTACCGGCAACGTCGGAGGGGATGCCAAGCCGGTGGAGCGGAATCCGCGGCAGCAATATTTCGGTTTCGGGCGACAGCATCGCGGTTTCGATCTCGCCCGGCGCCACCGCGTTGACGCGCACGCCGATCTTGGCGAAATCGTGCGCCATCTCGCGCGTCAGCGCCGACAACGCTGCCTTCGAGGTCGCATAGGCCGAGCCGGCAAAGGGGTGCACCATGTGGCCGGCGATCGAGGTGATGTTGACGATCGCACCCTTGCCGCGCCCTAGTGCCGGTGCGAAGGCACGCGACAGGATCAGCGGCACGAAAAAATTCAGGTGAAACACCCGGTGCCAGTCCTCAAGCTCGCCATTGAGTGTGCCTAGCCGCTCCTTTGTCAGCGATTTCGGCGAGACCCCGGCATTGTTGACGAGCGCATGCAGCGGCCCCTCGATGTGATCCTTGGCCTCGGTAAGAAATCGCTCGAGATCAGCAGGATCGCCGAGATCGGCGGTGATGTGATGGCTCCAATTCGGATCGCGCTTGCATTCCGGCGGCACGGCGTCACGCGAACAGGTGATGATACGCCAGCCGGCATCGGAGAAGCGCTTGACGGTAGCGTGCCCGATGCCGCGGCTGGCGCCGGTCAGCAGCAGAACTCGGCGCTCGCCGCTCATCGCGCCGCAACCCGCCGCGGAAAGTTCGAGCGCGGCTCCTCGATTCCTTCCGGATCCTGGTGGATAATGATTTCGGCGTTTGGATAAGCGGCACGCAGCATCGCCTCGACCTCGTCCGAAATCTGGTGCGCGCGGATCAGGCTCATTTCGCCAGCCATCTCGATGTGAATTTGGATAAACGCGGTCGGCCCGGCAACCCGGGTGCGCAAATCATGCGCGGCGCTGACATCCGGATGCGACTGGGCGATCTCGCGGATTTTTTCGCGCTCATCGTCGGAGAGTTCCTGGTCCATCAGCTGGGTAAGCGAGAGCCGCGCCAGCCCGATTGCCGACCAGATGATCCAGATGCCTATGGCGGCCCCGAACAGCGGGTCGAGGATGCGCAGGCCAAAGAGAGCGCTCAGGCCCAGGGCGGCGATCACGCCGAGGTTCAGGACGATGTCGCTGCGGTAGTGCAGCTCGTCGGCGCTGACCGCGATCGATCCCGTGCGGCGCACGACATGGTGCTGGTAGAGCACAAGTACCAATGTGACGATGATCGAGAAAACCATCACCACGATGCCGATCGGCGGATTAGCGACCGGCACCGGGGCGATCAGCCGCCGCACTGCCTCGGCCATCAGCCAGAGCGCGCTGCCGGTGATAAAGGCCGATTGGCCGAGCACCGCGAGCGGCTCAGCCTTGCCGTGGCCAAAGCGATGCTCGCGGTCGGGCGGCATCATCGCCTGACGCACCGCGATCAGGTTGACCAGCGACGCGGCGGCATCGAGCAGCGAGTCGATGACGCTCGACAGCAAGGCGACTGAATTCGTTTCGAGCCACGCAGCAAACTTGACCGCGATCAGCAGTGCCGCCACCGCGACCGAGGCATAAGTTGCCCGCCGCCGCAGCCGATCGGCATTTGGTCCATGAATCAGGGGAACAGCCTTTCGCGTCGCCATTCACCGCCCTCGCAAACAAACAACCAGCGGTCATGTAGGCGGGAGGGACGCTCCTGCCAAAATTCGATTTGCCTCGGCACGACGCGAAAGCCCGACCAAAACGGCGGTCGCGGAACCTCACCCTCGCCAAACCGCCGCGCGCACGCTTCGACCCGTTCGTCGAGCACAACCCGGCTGGTGAGCAGCCGCGACTGCTGCGAAGCCCAAGCCCCGATCCGGCTGTCGCGCGGCCTGCTGGCGAAATAAGCGTCGGCCTCGGCGTCCGTGACCTCTTCGACCCGGCCCTCGATCCGTACCTGGCGCCGCAGCGACTTCCAGAAAAAGCATAGCGCAGCCCAAGGGTTGTCGGCCAGCTCTTGCGCTTTGCGGCTCTCGAGATTGGTGTAGAACACAAAGCCGCGCGCGTCCCAATCCTTGAGCAGCACGGCTCGCGCCGACGGCAGGCCGCCCTGGGTCGCGGTCGCGACAACCATCGCGTTCGCGTCCTCCTCTCGCACCAGCGCTTGCGCAAACCAGCGCTCGAACGCCGCCAGCGGTTCCGTTTCCTCGATCTCTTCCATAAAATTCGTTCACCCCTACCGCAGTGCAATCTCTTCCGCCGCGGGTTTGGTCTCACGCCGCCTGCCGCCGGCGCGCCCATCCCCGCCCTCGATTGTCATCCCGATCAGCGCGGCGATGGTCAGCTGCATCGCCGCCGCTTCGGCGCTGACGATCCTTCTTATCGCCGGCTCGACCTGCCGCTGCCATGGCGCCGAAACCTTGCCGAGCCAACTGCCGGCAAACGGCAAATGCAGCGCGTCATAGAGGTCACGCAGCGTGGCGTTCTCCGGATTCCACGCCAATACCCAGTGACCTGCTTGCGTATGAGCGGCAAAGCCGGCGCTGGCGAGCGGCGCCAGGTGATCGTCGACAACCGTCGTGGCGACACCGAGTTCGGTGGCCAGCGCCTGGGTCGTCAGTACGGCACCCGAGCGTTGCGCGCGGGCCAGCGCCGCGAGCAACGCCAAGCTCAGCCCGAGCCGCACTCCGCCCCCCGAAAATTTGCCGACGCTCTCGTCGATCCGCCACAGCGGCAATGCGGCGGCCACCTCGGCCCCAAGCAGTACCGCCATCCAGGAAATGTACATCCACAACAGGAAGATCGGGATCGCGGCGAGTGCGCCGTAGACAGTCTCGTAATAGGAGGCGGCGCCGATATAGATCGCGAAGCCGATTTTCAGCATCTCGACCGCCGCCACTGCAACAACCGCCCCCGTGGCGGCATCGCGCCAGCGTACCGCGCAATTGGGAATCAGCCAGTACACCAAGGTCAATACCACGAATTCCAGTAATGCCGGTATCGTGCGGGCAATCCCGTGCAACCAGCCGCTCTCGATCCACAAGACAGCCTCTTGTCCAAATCCAACCCGGCGCGCGGCAATCTCGAAATAGGTCGACAACGACAAACTAAGCCCGAGGAGAAGCGGGCCTAAGGTGATCAACGCCCAGTAGGCAAGAACCCGCTGGCTCCAGGGGCGCGGCGCCGTCACTCGCCAGATCAGGTTAAGCTGGTCTTCGACGGTGGCGAGCAGCATCACCCCGGTCGCGGCGATCCCGACGACGCCGATCGCCGTCGTCTGGGTCGCGGAATCGGCAAAGGCGCGAAACCACCAGCCCGCCTGCTCGCCAATCGAGGGGACAAAATATTTGAATACGAAAGCCAGGATCTGGTCGTGAAGCTGGCTGAATATCGGCATCACCGACAGCGTCCCGAGCGCGATTACAGCGAGCGGCACCAGCGAGACGAGGGCCGCGTAGCTCAGCGCGCCCGAGGCGGCAAAACATCCATCGGCGTTAAAACGGCGTAGCGAATAGAGTGTAAAGGACCCACCCGTCGCCGCCGCCCTCTGTAGCGCGCCGCGGTCTCCGCTCTCCCGGCGTTTTTTCGCCTCAGACAACATTCGGGCGAGCCTCGCAGGGCTGTAATCTGGTAAACAGGCCGGCGCCGAGCGTTGATCCGCGACTTTGCCGGCGCAGCGCCAGAACCGTTCGGAACAACCCGATGTTGGCCGTCTCCGACACCTTTTGTATAGGATAATTCGCAAGGCGAGAAACGGGGATGACGATGCCGCTGATGGCGGGAAAACGCGGTTTGATAATGGGTGTCGCCAACGAGCGCTCGATCGCCTGGGGTATCGCCAGAACGTTGCACGATCACGGCGCCACGCTCGCCTTCACCTATCAGGGCGAAGCACTCGGCAAGCGCGTGCGGCCGCTGGCGCTCAGTCTCGACAGCGATTTCGTGCTGGAGGCGGACGTTGCTGCGGAAGCAAGCCTCGATTCGCTGTTTGCCGCGCTGGCAGACCGGTGGGCTGGGCTCGATTTTCTGGTTCATGCGATTGGCGCCACCGATCCGGCGGCGCTGCGTGGCAAATACCTCGACACCACCCGGGAGAATTTCCTGCGCACCCTCGACATCTCATGCTTTTCGTTCACGGATTTATGCCGGCGCGCGGTGCCGCTGATGCCGCAGGGCGGCAGTCTGTTGACCTTGACCTATGCCGGGGCCGAGCGGGTGATGCCGAACTACAACGTAATGGGGGTCGCCAAGGCGGCGCTGGAGGCGAGCGTCAAATATCTTGCGGTCGATCTCGGCGGCCGGAATATCCGTATCAATGCGATCTCGGCCGGGCCGATCCGCACACTCGCCTCCTCCGGCATCAGCGATTTTCGCTATATCCTGAAATGGAACCAGCTCAACTCGCCGCTCAAGCGCAACGTCACGATCGAGGATGTCGGCGGCGGTGCGCTCTATCTGTTGAGCGATCTGTCGGCCGGGGTCAGCGGCGAGATCCATCACATCGATTGCGGCTATCATGTTGTCGGGATGAAGGCGGTCGACGCCCCCGACATCTCGGTGGTGTGACGCGGTCGCGATCACTCGCAGCAAGCCGCTCGATGCCACAACAGCTGGATTTAAGAGGCCGGTTTGTCCGAGTGAACGAGGCAAAGCTACGAAAGCGCGCGAACCGGAGGGATGACCCGAGGCATATTTGTTATGTTATCTGACCATGCTCGAAACCGATTCCGACGAAGCGCATGAAGCGGCTGTGGGTGCCAAGTCTGTCTTGGTGATGACCTTGAATCCCGCTAAGCTCGTTACTGGGCACGCGGAAGTTCGGTACGCCCGCAACGATCGCGGCTGGATCGAGGATGAAAGCGGCGGGCCAGGAGGGCGAAGACCGGAAACTCATCGCCCGCGCAATGTTGTCTCATAGCTCACGCTGGTTGCTGTGTTTCGAGGCTCGCGAACAATAACCTCAACCTCCCCGTGGCCGGGCTTGACCCGGCCACCCACGCCCTATCCCGTCATGAAGCTGTCGGATCAAAAGACGTGGATGCCCGGAACAAGTCCGGACAAGGGGTTTGTTCTGTTGTGCGCGATCCCCGAGCGGTATTCGAAAGCTTAGCTACATGGCCGGCAATTCGTTCGGGACACTGTTCCGCTTTACCACCTGGGGCGAGAGCCATGGGCCGGCAATCGGCGTCGTCGTCGACGGCGTACCGCCGCGCCTGCCGCTCTCGGAGCCCGACATCCAGCGCTGGCTTGACAAGCGCAAACCGGGTCAGTCGCGCTTTACGACACAGCGGCGCGAAGAGGATCTCGTTCGCATCTTAAGCGGTGTGTTTGACGGCGTGACGACCGGCACCCCGATCCAGCTTCTGATCGAAAACACCGATCAGCGCTCAAAGGACTACCGCAACATCGCCGACCGCTTTCGCCCCGGCCATGCCGATTTCTCTTACTGGAAGAAATATGGCGTGCGCGATTATCGCGGCGGCGGCCGCGCCTCGGCGCGCGAGACGGCCTCGCGCGTGGCAGCAGGTGCTGTAGCGCGTGCCATCCTCGGCCCCGCGATCACGATCCGAGGTGCCTTGGTGCAGATCGGCCCGCATCCGATCGATCGTGGCGCCTGGGATTGGCAGGCGATCGAGGAGAACCCGTTCTGGTGCCCCGATGCAGCGATGGCACTGCGCTGGGCAGATTTTCTGGACAGCATCCGCAAGGCCGGTTCGTCGGCGGGTGCGGCGATCGAAATTGTCGCGAGCGGTGTTCCCGCCGGCCTGGGAGAGCCGATATACGACAAGCTCGACGGCGATCTCGCACGCGCGCTGATGACGATCAATGCGGTCAAGGGGGTCGAGATCGGCGCCGGCTTTGGCGCGGCCGCGCTGAGGGGCGAAGAGAATGCGGACGAGATGCGGATGGCCGATGGCCGCGTCGTGTTCTTGTCCAATAATGCCGGCGGCATTCTTGGTGGGATTTCGACCGGACAGGACATTGTGGTTCGCTTTGCAGTCAAGCCGACTAGCTCGATCCTGACGCCGATGCGTACCGTCGATGCCGACGGTAACGAGGTCGAAATCGCGACCCATGGGCGTCATGATCCGTGCGTCGGCATCCGGGCCGTTCCGGTCGGAGAAGCGATGGTCGCGTGCGTGCTGGCCGACCATTTGTTGCGCCACCGCGCCCTCGGCGGTGAAATCTAGTTTTCGATCGTATGATACCGGTATCTGCACCCCCCTCACCCTCCCCTCACCCTCCGGTGGAGGGAGAGGGTTGAGAAGGGTTAGCGAGGCAAACCCCCGGAACGCCCGCCCCTGGCGGCCGTCCGTCCGGGGGCTTACCCGAAGATCGGTGAGGGGGTATGCCAACATCATTAGAATTCGCTGTCGCTGATGCGCCGTCTGCTGGTCGGGTTTCTTGCGACGATCGGGTTTCTGGCGATTTTATTGGCTATCACGGTCGCCGTTGGGGTCACTCTGTTGCCGTCCAACGCGCCACCGCTTCCCGACAACATTGTCTTATCGGCCGACTTGACGTCGGGCCTCGCCGAAGGGGCGGGTCAAGAGGGGTGGCGACGCATTATCTTCGGCGGCAAGCCCACTCTTCGCGATTTTCTCGATGCCCTGGAGGCGGCGCGAGCGGACCGCCGGGTCAAGGGGATCCTCGCTCGTCTCGGCACTGACGAAATTGGCTTGGCCGAGGGTCAAGAGGTCCGCGATGCGATCATCGCGTTTCGCGCAGGCGGCAAGTTCGCCATCGCATTTGCCGATAGTTTCGGCGAGTTCGGCGCGGGCACACGCCCTTATTATCTCGCGACGGCGTTTGACAAGATCTGGCTGCAACCGATGGGCAGCCTCGGCCTGACAGGGCTCTATGCCGAGGCTACCTTTTTCAAAGGCACGCTCGACAAGCTCGGTGTGGCCCCTGAATTCGATCACAAGGGCGAATTCAAAACTGCGGCAAACGTCCTCACCGAAACGAAAATGACACCGCCGCAGCGTGAGGAGGTCGAAGACCTGCTGAAATCGATTTCGGCGCAGGTAATCGACGGGATCGCGCGAGCGCGTCATCTATCATCGGATGCGGTGCTTGCGGCAATCGACAATGCCCCCTTGCTTCCCGATGAAGCACTTCACGCAAGGTTAGTCGACCGCCTCGGCTATCGTGACGAGGCTATAAACGAGGCCCACAAACGCGCTGGGTCGAACGCGGAATTGGTCGGGCTTTCGACCTATCTCGACGACGCCGGACGGCCGCACCGAAAAGGCGAGAGGATCGCTCTGATCTACGGATCCGGGCTGATCGTTCGCGGCGGTGCTGCCAACCCGCTCACCTCATCCGGCGAGATGGCGGCAAATGTGGTGACCGCGGCCTTCCGCGCGGCGGTGCGCGACCCCGAGGTCCGCGCGATCTTGTTTCGCATTGACAGCCCTGGCGGTTCGGTTGTCGCATCGGAGACGATCTGGCGCGATGTCGTCTTTGCCCGCGAGCGCGGCAAGCCCGTCATCGTGTCGATGGGCGATGTCGCCGGCTCCGGCGGCTATTATATCGCCGCACCGGCCAACAAGATTGTCGCCGAACCGGCCACGCTGACGGGCTCGATCGGGGTCCTCGCCGGCAAGCTGGTCGTTGCCGACCTGTTGAAAAAACTCGGCATGTCGACCGATGCGGCACAATTCGGCGCCAACGCCGCAATGTTCAGCGTCACCTCCAACTTTTCACCGCTGGCCCGTGCCCGCCTACAGGCATTTCTCGATGCGACCTATCAAGGGTTTAAGGAGCATGTCGCGGCCGGCCGGCACATGGCGCCGGAAGCGGTCGAAGCGGTTGCCCAGGGGCGCGTGTGGTCCGGGAAAGAAGCCAAAAAGAACGGGCTGGTCGATGAGTTGGGCGGGTACGAGGTGGCGCTGCGCCTCGCCAAGGAAGCTGCCAACATCCCCGCTGGTTCGCCTGTGCAGTTGACCGTTTTCCCGCGTGAGCGAGGCATCGCCGAATACCTCTACAGGCGGTTGACCGGCGACGAACACGAAGACAACGGCGGCGTCACGGCAGTGGGGCGCGCGATCGATGCGGCCCAACCGCTGCTGCAGCGGATCGAGGCACTCCTCGATGATACCGGCATTCTGATCATGCCGCCCGTGACGGAGTTAAAATAGGGTCAAGATTGCGGAACCGACGGCGCGGACGTGCTGTCTGTTTGCCATTAGGCCGCCTCGTTTTGCCTGCTCGGTAGGCGCCAGCGATCCGACCCGGTCCGAACCGGTGACCGGGTCGGGAGCAACCCGCTTTTTTGGCCGAAACCGCGCGACAGACCATTTTGCCTTTCAGACGGTGCGGGTGCACGCAAACCGCGTTCAAACCTCCTG
>JAFAHP010000092.1 GCA_019237175.1 Alphaproteobacteria bacterium | reverse complement strand
CTCTCCCCCCATCGGGGGCAGAGGGCTGAGAAGGGTTGGCGAGGCGGAGCGCCGGAACGCCGGCTCTCAGCGGGCGCCCAAGGACCGGATCCGTGCGCTGAAGGCCCACGGCCCGGTGCTTACCCGGATCCTCGGGTCCGCGCTGCGGGTCAGGCCCGCGGGCTAAAAGCCGACCGGGAGGGTGAAGGGGGATGTCCGGACCTAGCGAACCCATCGTGTTTTCTTGCTAGTCGCCCACCAACGATACCCTTCATCGCTCGATGCGATGCGAATGGAGCCGCTTCCGGGTCGCGGCAAGGCCCGCAGGTGTCCCGATGTGATACCACTCTCCGTCATGCACGATTGCGCGCAGCCGCCCCGCCGTTTCGGCGCGATCAAACAGCCGCACCAGCGAAAATACCCGCTGCTCCCAATTGTCGAATAGCCGCCGATGCAACAGTTGGATGCCGGCAAACAAATATGGTGCGATTTCGCGTTCCCGGCGGCGGCGCGGTTTTCCCTCCGGGTCGACCAGGTAATCGCCGCTGCCATCATAGCCGACGGAACTCACGGTCCGCTGCAGCAGCAGCATCGCATCCATGCAATCGGGATCAAAAGCGTTCACCAAGCGCAGCAATGCCGCATCCTTTCCGTTGAGCCAGAATACGTCGGCATTAATGACAAAGAACATTTCGCCGAGCGACGGCAGGGCTCTGGCAACACTGCCACCGGTGTCGAGCAATTCGTCCTCGTGCGAAATCTCAATACCGGGCGCTTGGCGTTGGGCAAGTGCAGCAGCAACCTTGGTCGCCATGTAATGCGTGTTGACCACGACATGCTCGACACCGACGTCGACGAGCCGGTCGATCGCGTGGTCGAGCAAGGTGCGGCCGTTCAATTCTATAAGCGGTTTTGGCAGAGCGTCGGTGACCGGACGCAACCGGGTTCCAAGTCCGGCCGCCAATACCATCGCCCGGCGCGGGGGTACGATCACTGGATCTCCCCGGGATCCGGCATCCGGCGGGCCGGCGGTGGCAGATGACAGCCGAGCCACCGAGCGATATCGCGCAACGCCGGATGGCGAAGCTCAGCCTCTAGTAACCGCCACAGGCGCGGGATGTGGCATAGATAAGCCGGCTTGCCGTCTCGCTTCCAAAGCCGGGTGAAGATCCCGAGGATCTTACAGTTGCGTTGGACGGCGAGAATTGCGGCGGCCTGTCGGAAATCGGTCCGGTTGAAAGTTGGAAATGCGGCAAGATAGCGCTCGGTCATCGCACGGCCTAGGATTTCGGGGACGTCGCGTCGCGCGTCCTCGAGCAACGAGACGAGGTCGTAGGCGGGTGAGCCGATAACCGCGTCCTGAAAATCGAGCAGACCACAGGCGCGTACTCCGCAGCGCCCGGGCAGCAGCATCAAATTGTCGACATGGAAATCCCGCAAGACCAAAGTCGGACGCAACAGTCCGAGCACTTTTGACAAGAGGCCACGCCACAGCCCCAGGTACTCCTCGCGGAGCGCCGGTGCGAGGTTCTCGCCGAGCACGGCCGGCATATACCAATCGACCAGCAAGACTGCCTCGGCGAGCAACGCGTCAGCATCGTAGGGCGGCAGATCGGGCAACCCGACCGCGGCCGCCCGCTGCTGCAGCACTGCTAATGAGTCGATCGCAAGCCGATAAAGGATCGCCTCATCGCCGCCGGCCTGCAACAGCCGGGTGTAGGTATCGTCGCCGAAATCCTCGATCAGCAAAAAGCCTTGTCCGCGGTCTTCGGCGATGACTTCGGGTGCGCTGAGGCCCAACCCGCGCAAGACGGCCGCGACAGCAACATAGGGCCCGACATCCTCGACGGGCGGGGGCGCGTCCATAACGACGGCGGTCTCGCGGCCACGACAGAGCCGATAATAGCGGCGGAAGGATGCGTCGCCGGCGAGCGGTAAGGCGGGAACACCGCCCCAGCCGCCGGTCTCGAGAAACGCTGCCATCGCCTGCCGTCGTGCTGAGCGGTGTGTTACAAAGCCGGCAATCGCGTCGTCTGCCGCATGCCCAATACCGTTGGGGGCGACAGAATCAGGCATCGGCCGCGATTTCACGGAGCCGGGTGCGCCAATCGGCGTCGCCGTCGATCAGAGCCCGGCGGGCTTCCGGCCTTCTGCCGAATGCGAGAGTGATCTCAAGGCGATAGGGCGGCAGCAACCGACCGAGGCGGTCGGGCCATTCGATCAGCGAAATCCCGGAAGCAAAGGCTTCCTCGATCCCCAGCTCCCAGCTCTCATCAGCGCGGATCAGGCGATAAAGATCGAAATGCCAGATTGTCGTGTCGTCACCCGCATAGGTTTGCACGAGAGTGAATGTAGGGCTCGGCACCTCTTCGGCAGCGGTGGTGCGGGCGCGGATAAAGGCGCGGGCGAAAGTGGTTTTGCCGGCGCCGAGATCGCCTTTTAGCGCAATGATATCGCCGGGCCGTGCGATCGTCGCAAGACGCGTAGCCAACCCAACGGTGGCGGCTTCGTCTGGCAGCTTGATGACAATAATCACCTAGGCGTTGTATATCGTCGCGGCGATTACACGCAATATCGACCTCTGACGGGCCGTATTCGGCCGAGGATGTATCGCAAACACCATCATTCCCGGATTGTGCCCAGAGATGGCGCGGTCAATGCAAGGGTCCGGCCGGACGAATCGCTTTGCTCGCATCCAGGGCCGGCGGTGGGCTCGGCTTCGACCCCGTCAGCTTCAGGGCGGCAGAACGGCAGTCGACAGGTTACCCGGGTTCCCTGTCGCGGTGCCGATTCGATCTCGACGCGGCCGCCATGAAGCTCGATCAAGTTCTTGACCAGCGACAGTCCGAGGCTCGAGCTCGAGTGCGCGCGAACGCGTTTGAGGCGATCGAGCACTTCCGCCGATCCCGCGGCCGCCAAGCTGGGTGGCGTTTCAGAGACGCTCAACCGCAACTCACCACCGCAGGGTTCGGCCTCGATGCCGATAGTGCCGCCGGGCGGGGTGAATTTGATCGCATTCGAAATGAGGTTGAAGATTGCCTGTTTGAGCCGCCGCTCGTCACCGTCGATCGGCTCGAGGTTTTTTGGGCAGCACAATTCGATATCAAGTCCGCGGCTGCGTGCCCTTTCCGCCGTCACGCCCACGAGGGTGTGCAGCAATTCCGGGATATCAACCCGCCCGCGTTCCAGCTCGAGATAGCTGGCTTCGATTGACGCCAGATCGATTACGTCGCTGATCAGCGCCGTCAGCTGGTGGGCGCTGTCGAGGATACCGCCGCTGTATTCGATCTGACTCGAATTGAGCGGGCCAAAATATTGGTTGTGCAGTATCTCGGCGAACCCAATGATGGTGTTAAGCGGTGTTCGCAGCTCGTGCGAAACGTTGGCGACGAACTCCGCTTTTAACCGTGCGGCAGTCTCGAGCGCTTCGTTACGTTCACGCAGCGCTCGCTCGATCCGAACGGTGTCGGTGACGTCGAGATAAGTCAGCAATATCTCGCCGTCGGGGAGCGGAACGCTGGCAACCTGCAGGACCGACCCGTCCCGGCGGTAGAGCGGCCCGCTCGCCAGCGTTTGCGACGTAACCTGGGCAATTATTTGGTCCCTCGCTCGCGTCCAGTCGCCGCCGTCGTCGAGGAGATCACGGGTTCGCTCGACAATCTCGGCGATATGCGGCTCGCGGGCGACATCGGCTTCCGACAGTCCCCAGAGCGTGCGGAAGGCCGGATTGTGCAGCTTTAGCCGGCCGTCACCGCCATAAACTGCGATCCCCTCGAACAAATGGTCGAGTGTCGCGCGCTGCACCTGGGCGAGCGTGTTGTAAGAGCATTCGAGTGCCAGCCGGTCGCTGACATCTTCGAACGCAAAGATCAGACCGCCAAACGGATGTGGCGATATCGTCAGCTGCAGGGTGCGCCCGTCGGGCAGGTGCATCAGCTCGCACTGCGGCTCGATCAGCGTGGTGAACAGCGCGCAGCGCTGTTTTTTGAACGCACGAAAATCGGGGTATTCGGGAACGCGGCGCGAGGCGTGCAGATGTTCGAGGAGCTCGCCGACAGTCGGCTCGGACCCGAGCCAGGCCGGGTCGAGGTCCCAAAAAGCACTAAAGGCGGAGTTGAAAAATCTGAGGCGCTTATCGGACCCGAAGATCGCGATTGCGGCAGTAAGGGTTTCAAGCACGGCGGCATGGGCGCCGGTGTGCCGGCGCAGTTCGCGCTGGGCGCTTTCGGTTTCGGTTCGATCGACGGCAAAACCGATCGTCTCGCCGTCGGGGCATCGGATCTGGCACACGTCGAACAGACGGCGCTGGCCGTTTAGCACAAGGTGGAGGCGAGAGCCCGGCTCGTCCGCTGGCCCAGCGGTCAGCGCCCGGCGGCCACGATCGGCAAGCTCGCCCGCCTCGGCAAGCACGGCCTCTCGGCTCGTGCCGAGCGCCGCCGTATATGCCTGATTACAATCGACAACCGCCTGATCGCAACCGCGGCGCCACACCGGCATCGGTAGTGCGTCCAGCGTCTCGCGCAGCTTTGCCGCTTCCTCGCGCGCATGCTGCGCCATCGCCCGCGCTTCTGCGCCCTCGCGCTCGAGCTTGCCGATGGCCTGCAACCGCGCCTGCAGCCGTCGTTCGGTCTGACGCCATAGCGCGCCAAAACCGATCGCGGCAACCGCGGCGAATAAGGCCGCTCCGGTGGCGAGCATTGACCTCCCTCCCCTAGCCGGCGATCGCG
>JAFAHP010000702.1 GCA_019237175.1 Alphaproteobacteria bacterium | reverse complement strand
CCGATGTCAAGGCGCGGCTCATCGACAATACCGAGCGCTCGGTCGCGCGCGGTACCTTCGGGTCGCCGACCTTCTTTGTCGGCGACGAAATCTTTTTCGGCGAGGACCGGCTGCGCGATGTCGAGGAACTGATCTTGGCAACGGGCTAGGGACGGGAACTTAAAGCAACGTACTGCCTATTTTCGGTCATGCCCGCGTCGGGGGGCCCCCAGGAGCAACCGGCGCGGAGTCTGAGGCCCCCTGGGCCCCCGCTTCCGCGGCGCTTCCGCGGGGCGACGGCGAAAAGAGGATGGCTCACGACATGGATGCGATGCTGAAGCGGGTCGAGCAGCCCGACGAAGTTCGGGCTTTCGAGAAGGGCAAGCTCGAGATTGTTCGGATAGGCGGCATGACGATTGGCCGCGCGACCTACGAACCGGGTTGGAGATGGTCGGCGCATGTCGGTCCGGCGATTGCGCCTCGAGCTGCTCGGTGGAGCATGTCGGCCTCGTAGTTTCCGGACGCGCGACCGCGGCGATGGACAACGGCACGATCATCGAGATGGGTCCGGGGGACGTCTTCCACATCGCACCCGGACACGACAGCTGGGTTGTGGGCGACGAGCCTTACGTCTCCCTGCATTTTCTGGGCGCGGACGACTATGCCGACCTTCCGTCACAAAGGAGATCGCAGCAATGAAAGATCCAGTACAAGCTCGCATCGAGTGCGAGATCAACGAGCACGACGTCGTGCTATTCATGAAGGGGACGCCGGTCTTCCCGCAGTGCGGTTTTTCCAGCGTAGTCGTCCAAATGCTGTCTCATTTGGGCGTCAAGTTCAAGGGCATCGACGTGCTGGCCGATCCGGCGCTGCGCCAGGGGATCAAGGTGTTCTCGGACTGGCCGACGGTCCCACAGCTTTATGTCAAAGGCGAGTTCGTCGGCGGTTGCGATATCGTCCGCGAAATGTTCGAAACCGGAGAGCTCGCTCACTTGCTGCTAAAGCGCGGCGTGACGAGCGTTCCGACCTAGTCGACGGTGCGGCACTGGCTCCGAGTGAACGGGGACGCTGAGCTACCCTCGACAGTTTGATTACTGAACCTGCTGCGCTATATTAGCATCGGAGGGACGCAATAGGCATTGTTGGAAAAGTCCATGCGTTGGAACGAGCTTAGCGAAGAAAATTGTTCGATGGCGCGCGCGGTCTCGGTCATCGGCGACCGTTGGACGCTGTTGATCCTCCGGGACTGTTTCCTGCGCGTGCGCCGGTTTGAAGATTTCCAGGAGCGCCTCGGCATCACTCGCCCGATCCTCGCCAGCCGGTTGAAAAAGCTCGTCGACGAGTTTGTGCTGGTCAAAGTGCCCTATCAGAAGCGGCCGCTGCGTTATGAGTATCGCCTGACGCAGAAGGGACTGGACCTCTACCCGATCGTCATGGCGATTGTCCACTGGGGCGATGTCTACATGGCCGATAAGAAAGGCCGCCCGCTGCTGCACACGCATGATCTCTGCGGCAAGGATTTTGATCCGGTGATGGTGTGCTCCGAATGCGGCGAGCCGCTTGTGCCGAGGCAGACCCACGTCCATCCCGGCCCCGCCGCCACAAGCTCGCGACATCTGCCGCTGGGGATGGATTCCCCGGGCGCTCGCCGTATCGTGAAAGAGAAGGCGGCAAGCTGAGGCGGCTACGCCGTGCGCGGATTATTCGCCGCCAAGCCGGCGCGATAGGCCTGCCGAGCCGTGATCGTTTCCATATAGTTGAGACACGCCGCCGTCACCGGCACCCGATAGTCCACCGCCCAGGTCAGACAGGTAGTGAGCAATATATCGGCTGTCGTAAGGCGATCGCCGACCAGAAAAGGCCGCCTGTCCTGCAGCGCTTGCTCGGCATGGCGCAGTTGCGTCGCGAAGTAGGCAGAGGCGCTTTCCAGCGCCACCGGTGCTTCGCCATAGATATGCTTGAGATCGCCATGACGGCGCATGACGTAGAGGCTGGTCGCGTCGAGCTCGGTGACAGTGTAGAAGCACCATTCGAGCCAGGTCGCGTGCGCCCGCGGCTCGGTCGGGATCAGCGAATTTTCGCAAGTGCCGTAGGTATTCGACAGATAAGCCGCGATCGCCGGGCTCTCGGCGATCTTGAAATCCCCGTCTTCCAGCAATGGGATCTTTTGCCTGGGGTTGAGACTAGTGTACTCGGGCGTTTTGGTCTCGCCGCTGCGCGGCAGAATCGGCCGGCACTCGTAGTCGAGACCGAGTTCGTGCAATGCCCAATGGGCGCGCAATGTCCGGCTGGTGCCGACACCCCACAGCACCAGCCGCCGCGGCGACGGGTCCGTCATCGCTACCACCGCTCGGTGTAGGGCCGGAGGTCGAGTTCGTGCGTCCAGCCGTCCCGCGACTGGTTGTGCAACGCCCAGTACGCTTCAGCGACCGAGCGGGTCTGGATCAGGCTGTCCGGTGCGAGATCGGGCATTACTCCGGTGGAGGCGCTGAGCCGCCGATGGATCGCCTCGCTGTCGATCGCGCCGTCGATGATCAGATGGGCAACATGAATGTTCTTCGGTGCCAGCTCGCGCGCCATGGACTGTGCCACCGCGCGCAGGCCGAACTTAGCCGCGGCAAACGCCGCAAAGCCGGGGCCGCCGCGAACGCTGGCGGTGGCACCAGTAAACAGGATGGTGCCGCGGCCGCGTGGCACCATGTAGCGCGCCGCCTCGCGGCCAGCCAAAAAGCCGCCGTAACAGGCCAGTTGCCATACCTTGAAAAAGAGCTCGGCACTGGTCTCGATAAGCTGAGACTTGACGTTGGCGCCGGCATTGAAGAGGCAAACTTCAACTGGCCCCAGCTCAGCCTCCACCTGGGTGAAGAGCGCCTGGACGGCTTCTTCGCTGCGCACATCGGTACCGACCGCACGGGCGATACCGCCGGCTGCGATGATCTCCTGCACGACGCTCCGCGACTTCTCGGCATCGCGCCGGGCCACGCACACGGAGTAGCCGCCGGTGGCGAATCGCCGCGCCACTGCGGCGCCAATCGCGTCTCCCGCACCGACCAACAGCGCGACCCCGCTCTTCCCGCCTTTGGTCATCGTCACTTCGCCTCGTTGTGCATGTTGAAATCACACTTATCATATTGCATCTTTGATCGTAAGCAAAGATCCCTCGACCGAGGGGCCAGCCAAAACTCGGAACGGCGATCTTGTCACTGCGATAACAGCTCCGATATAGGTTTGGTAATTAAACGGACAGGGAAGCAGATATGCCGGGGCCATTGGCGGGAATCAGGGTGCTGGACCTGACCAGTATGGTCTCGGCGCCGTTGGCGACGATGTTTCTCGCTGATCAAGGCGCCGAGGTCATCAAAATAGAGCCGCTCGGCGGTGATATCACCCGGCAC
>JAFAHP010000689.1 GCA_019237175.1 Alphaproteobacteria bacterium | reverse complement strand
GATCTCTTGAAGTACGACCCGCCGGCCTCGGTCGACCAGTCGGTGGACGGGATGCCGTAACACCGTTGGGCTTCACGATCGGAACGCTGCGGTAAGGGGCGGAGGCGGCGGGAATTGTTGCTCGCCATCGGAGTCGAAAGCGCACTTCCCGACAACGGCATGACGCGCGGATTGTTCACCACCGCAAGCTACCAATGGAGCTGGGTTCGCGGGATGGTCCACTTGCTCATCTGCTCCTGGAACTGTCGGGTGATCGCCGCGGCATCGCTGTCATTGGAGATGACATAAGGGGTTATGAACACCAAAAGTTCGGTCCGGGTCTTGCTCAGCATCTGGCTGCGAAACAATATCCCCAATCCTGGAATGTCCTTGAGGTAGGGTATGCCGCCTTCGTTGTCGGTGCGGTTTTCTGCAATCATACCGCCGATCACGACGGTTTGCCCGTCGGCCAAGCTCAGCTGGGTCGAGACATTGCGGTTCTGGATCAGCGGGCTCGTAATTCCGACGGTGTTGTTCGGCAAGGCTTGGCTCACTTCCTGACTGATCGTCAGGTCGATGCGGTTGCCTGAATGGATGACCGGACGCACGGACAGCAAAACCCCGGTCTGCGTATACTGGATCGACTGCAGAATGCCGGAGGTGCCGCCGTTTTGCGCGACGTTGGTGGTCGTCTGACCGGTGATGATCGGCACCTGGGTTCCGACCTCGATATTGGCGGCCTGGCCGCTTTCGGCCAATACGCGCGGCGTCGACAACACGCTCAAGCCGTTGTTCTGGGCGAAGGCGTTCAGGACCACATAAACGTCTCCCAAATTGTTGAGGATCGTATAATTGAAGCCGCTGGTACCGAGCGGCGAGAGACCGGTTCCATTGACGGACCCGCCGCCGGTGCCGTTGGGAAGCGGCGGGGTCAGCACGTTGCCGCCGGTGCCAAAGGCTTGCGTGCGGGTGGCGCCAAAGGGGGTGACGACGGTCCATTCGACGCCGAGGTTGTTGGCATCGTTGAGGTCGACCTCGGCCACGGTGACTTCGATCAGCGCTTCCCGCGGCGCTTTATCGAGCGCCTCCAGCAACGGACGAACGCGTTGGTAATCTTGCGCAGAGCCGATGATGATCAGCGCATTGCGGGGCGCGTCGACGACAACGCGCGGTCCGGCCGGCGCCCTGGCGCCGCCGCCCGGCTGCGGCGCGGGGTTTGTGGTCAACGGCTCGACCGCAGCTTGCGGCGTTGGCGCGGGGGGCGGCAGCTGCGCCGGAGGCAGACCCGGGGTGCCTGCTCCCTGCGCGCCCCCTCCCGGGGTGGACTGCCCGAGGCCTGGCTGCCCCGGGCCGGCAAGCGATTGGGTTAGTCCGGCCTGTTCGAGCTGCGCCTCGGCGGGAGCCGAGACCGCGGCCCGCCCGCCGGCCAAGACCGCCTGAACCGTACCGCCGATGCTCGCTGCGGTCGTATTCTGCACAAAGTAGACAAAGATGTCGCGGGTCGGGTCGACCAGACCCGGCCGATCGAGATCGTCGATCCACCGCCTGGCATGTGCCAGGATTTTCGGATCGGCGGCAAAGACGATCAGCGAGTTGTTCGTTTCTACCGGAACAACGGTAATTGTACCTCCCGGAGCTGCCGCCGGTGTCGACTCCGCGGCGCTCGCGTCGTAGCCCTCGGCTTTGAGCAGCTGCACCAGCTTGGCCGCGAGGTCGCGTGCGGTCCAATAGACCGGGCTCACGCGCAGGCTCCCGCGCCCGGCAAGACGCGCCTGGTCGAGCACCTGCACCGCTTCGACCGCTGCCTGAACGTTTTGCGGCAACCCGAAGAGCATGATCGAACTGGTCGACGGCGAGGCAATCACCCTGACATTCTGGCCATAGGCGTTTGTCAGCCACTGCATCATATCGCTCGCCGATACCTGGTGCAGATCGACGACCTGAAATATCGGCCGCAACGCCGTTGGCAGTTGCGGCACGGCTCGCCCCCGGATTACTTCCGGCATCGCCGCCATCAGCTGCTGGTCGGTGACGACGTGCAGCACCTTGCCGTCCCAGCTCGCGGCAATGCCGTAATCGGCGAGGACGCCTTGCGCCATCGCGAATAATTCCTGCCCCGATAGTGGCCCCGCAGTACGCAGTGTCACCAGATCGTTTCGCGACATCACCGTCGGGTCGATCTGGACGTTGAGCTTGAGCGTTTTGGAAAAAACCTCGTTGATGAAGGTGGGTAACGGGACCTGATCGAGGCTCAGCGACTCGCCTGATCGCGACTGAGGGAGGGGAAGGCTGGGGCCGCTTTCCGTCCCTGTCGGCAGCTCAGTCGCAGGCGGTCGCGGCCCCGCCGCCACCCTTACGCGGGAGACGCCCGGACCGATCACCAACGGTCCGCCGGGCGGCGGCGGTGCGCTAGACTTGCCGGCGATGGTTGGGGTTGTGTCCAGCGCGGGCGGTGGGGCGGGTGGGCTCGCGCAGGTCCACAGCCCTGCCGATGCGCATACGGCGGCGATGCGCAGCAGTGACCTTAGAGTGTTTTCCACTGAGCCTGACGCACTCCCTGCACGTCATGGCCGGACTTGTTCCGGCCATCGACGTGGATCCCCGGGACACCCCCGGGTTTTTGCCCGACGGGCCATCGCTGGCGTAGCCCGGGGGCGGGGATGACGGGGTAAAGGATTTGGATGAACTTGCGCGGAAAAGGCTCTAGCTGACGCATTTTACTCTTTGGCGCCGAACAGCCGATAGATGTGTGCCGAGGCCGAGGACTCTTTTCCGCCTTTTGTGGTGATGCTATCGGAGGTCAAAGCGACGATGACACTGCTGTCCGGAAGCCGGTCCCCGACCCGCGCGTAATCGATCTTTGCGGACGGAGCCGCGCCGCTGGCGATCAGTGCAAAGCCCTCGCCGCCGCGTTGGGCGATCCCGGCCAGTCGCCAGCTCGCCGGTGCAGCAACGGCCGGCGCGCGGCTCTGGCTTCCGCCTCCGAGAGGAGAGCCGCGGTTCCACGGCCTGCCCGCCATCACTGCCGCGAAGTCCCGCGCCGGGTCCTCGGTTCTTGGTCGCGGCAGCGCCCAAGCGGACGGCGGCCGCGAACTCGGCGGCGGCACGATGACGTCCCCGGCACTCCATCCCAGAATGACGGCGCAAGCGAAGATCAGACCTGCAGGGATCCCAAGCCGAGCCAGACTTCGATGCGACAGCGGCGCTCCAATCATCTGATCGCCGGCCTGCTTGGGCGGATAATCCGGGCATAGGCGATCAGCGTCATTTCGAGTAAGGCGATGGGACGCTGCTGAACATGTAGGCGATCGACCACGAGCAGATGCGGGTCCCGCTCGATCCGATCAAGAAACTGCATCAGCGCGGTGTCGGTCGGGACGGCGGAAATCGTTGCGACGACTTGGCGAAGATCGGGCGCCAGGCCCTTGGGCGCCGTCAGCTCGATGGAGACTCTGAGCTTGTCGAGACCGGCATCGCGTCCGGCGGCGGTAACCCAGTCTTGCAAATCCGCCCGCGCCACTCCCTCACTATCAGCCGGCCAGAGCTTTTTTTCGAGCGCCTCGCGCATCTTGGCACTGGCCGCGGCGCGCGCCGGCCAGTCTTTCTCGTCTGCGGCCGCGGCAACGCGCTGCAGGCGCTGGCTTGCTTCGACATATGAGTTGCGCATCGCATTGTTCGTGTCGCCGAGCAGCAGCACGCCGTATCCTCCCAGGAGTACGGCAATCGCCAACAGCCCGGCCGCCGCCCGGCGGTTTTTCTTCAGTTCGGCGATTAATTCGCCACCTCGGCCGAGCAAACCGCTCCGTCTCGCCAAAAAATCCTCTTGCGCCGTCATTTTGGGTCGACCGACAGCCGGATGCGCAACGAGTTGTCGCCGCCGGCTCGTTCTGCGGCGACATTTCTGAAACCATCGATCTTTTCTAGCGATCGGACAAAATACAACGCGTCGAGCGGATGGTCTGCGGCAACCGTCATCTCAAGCTGACCGTGCTCCCAAGTCCACTCGGCGAGATGGGTCTCATTCTTGGGCAAGATCTCGGTCACTCGTGCGAACAGGGCAAGTTCGCCCGGATAGCGGTCGAGGTCTTGAAGGGCGCGAATCGCCGCCTCGTTCTCGAACGCGGAAACCCGCGCGTGCCGAGCCGGCTTGCCGGCGGCCGAAGCCGCAACGGCCTGCCGCGTCAGGGCAGAGGTCGCCCAGGCGAGCCGCAGCCATTCGGCGCCCAGATAACCATACGCAATCAGCATCATTGCACCCACAACTGCAGCGACCAGCCGCAGGTCAACCTGGCCGATGTCGAATGCGCTGGCGCGGCGGGAACGCGTCCATGGTCGGTCGAGCCAGTCCAAACGAACTGCCGCCGGCAGTGCCGGAGCAATCCGCTCGGGGAGGATCGAGGCGCCGCGCTGGAACAACATCCAGGCGCGGGCGTCCGGCAAGCTCGGCCACCATCGGCTGGCCGCAAGGCTGCCGTTTCTCCAGCATTGGGCTTCGATCCCTTCGAGCGTGCGGACCAGACGCACACCGTCCGTGTCCGCAGGCAGCAGCACGGTTTCGGGGACCACCGGCGTCTGCGCGACATTCACCCCGACGGTTTCGGCCTCTTGCCGCACGGCTTGCTGGTCCCACAGCCACAAACTCGCGAATTCGAGGCCGAAATCGTGATGCGATCCGGTCTCGGCAAACGGCGACAGCCGTTTTACC
The DNA here is from genome assembly GCA_019237175.1 of Alphaproteobacteria bacterium. Taxonomy (GTDB): domain Bacteria; phylum Pseudomonadota; class Alphaproteobacteria; order ATCC43930; family CGMCC-115725; genus AP-15. The sequence goes on along the minus strand of JAFAHP010000689.1, from coordinate 1,494 downwards.
TGCAGTGCCAGCGCATCGAACTGGCGCGAAGCCGTCGCATCCGGAAGCAGCGGAACCTGAAAAAACCGACACAACCTGCGGGAAACGACCCAATAGCGTCGGCCGCGCCGTCCTGTCGGCTCCTCGACACCGTCACTTTTGTGTAAATATAACCGCGGCGGCGGGGCAAGACGTGAGAGGGCCGCCGTCAGCTGCTGCAACGACGCACGGCCCGGATGCGGATCGGGCCTCAATTCGCGGCACCAAACAAAGAGGGCACGTTGTCACGCCGATAGCCGAGCCGCGTCACGTCAATCGACGCAGTCTCTGTATCGCCCGGAAACGTGAATGTCATTCGATAGAGCGCTACCTTGAAGATACCACGTCCCGCCGGATACCGCATCGACTGGCGCACATCGCCGAGCGGTTGCGATGTCCAGGTAATGCGATAGGTTCCAAGATCGAATGTTCCCTGCGGCATCGCCATTGGGTTGATCGCGGTCGCCAGCTCCAACGCATTGGTGCGGCGGTCAAAGGCGTTTGCCGCAGCCTCCACTCGTCCGGCGCCATTCAACTGGCTGGAAAGAAAGTTGTAAAAGACGACGACCGCGGTCGACAGGATGACGAGGGCGACAATCGTCTCGATCAACGTAAACCCTTGAGAGCCAGTGAAAACATTTGTTTGCCGATCATCTATCCGCTTCCCCGGCGAAAGCCGGGGCCCATTGCTGCGTCGCACGATCGGTTGACCGGTTGGCAAGGCCTTTAAGTTGCTTGACGGACAGTGTATGTGGACAAATGGATCCCGGCTTTCGAGGCTGTAATCCAATTGGCTTCCGAGCCGCCAAACGGTTATTCCGTCGTTCCCGCGCAAGCGGGAACCCAGAGATTTCAGTCTCTTGCCCTGGGCCCCCGCTTTCGAGCCCGTAATCAAATCGCCCCGGAGAGCCAAATGACGGGCTGCATTGCTGTCGTGCGTGCTTCGAGGCCGCCTGCGGCGGCACCTCAGCATGAGGAACGCCTTTGATGCCATCAAGAAAACTCCTCATCCCGAGGAAGCTGCGAAGCAGCTGTCTCGAAGGACGCACTGCTCTAATCCGGCCCGTCCGCAATTGGGTTACAGGCTCTTTCCGCGGGGGCGACGGGTTGGGTGGTATCCCCTATTTGATTACACCCTCCTTTGTCGGGATGGCCAAGCGGTAGATGTGGTGACTTCGCTATTCCCGCCTGCGGGCCGTCCCGGGGACTGCCCCGCCTAACCCGCTCCGCACTAAAACGCGGGCGGGACCGCCGCGCTCCGGGACGAGGGCGTAGCGCGCCAGACCAAGTCCAGGCAAGCCCCCTCACTCCCCGCCCCGCGAGTGGGGTGGGTCAGGGTGGGGCTGGCGCAGCACTGCGGTGCGTGCCAGGATCGGGAAACGCATGATTCAGGGAGGAGCGGGCATGAAATTCCTCAGCGATGAACAATTGGCCGAATTGCTGCCGGCCGAGACCTGCTCCTTCGCCTCGCCGGTG
>JAFAHP010000511.1 GCA_019237175.1 Alphaproteobacteria bacterium | reverse complement strand
CCAGACCAATCTGATGGTGGTCAGTTCGGCATGCCGCGATACGGCGTACGGGGAGTTTCGGGCGCGCAACAAGGATGCAATCATCCGCTATCAAAAAATTATGATCAATCACTTCCGCCGCGAAGGCTATCGCGACGCGCAGAGCCGATTCGACTCATGGAGTACCAGCCTTGCGAACGAGATCGCATTAAAACAAGGCGCCACACCGACAGCGGTGGTGTGTCAGCAGGCGGCGAACATGTTCAAGACAGCGAGCACCCTCGATTCAAAGGCACTGCACGACTACGCCGTCGCGCAGGCGGCAAGCCCGGCCGAGACCCACCCCCGGTGCAGTCGGTAACCGGGACGTCGATCATCCGGTGAAGGCTGAGTGCCGCCCCTGGAATGGGCTGCGGCTTTCCTTCACGACAACACGAGTTCCCAGGTCTCGCCCACAAGATCCTGGCCAAAGCTGTGGTGCGGCTGCGCGTCGACCATCCGAAAGCCGGACTTCTCATAGAGGCGCCGCGCCGCCAAAAGAACGCTGTTGGTCCACAACGAAACCCTCTGGTAGCGGGCTTCACGCGCAAAACGCAGACACTCCTGCACCAGTCGGCTGCCGATACCGTGGCCGCGCGCATGAGGCTCGACGAGCAGCAGCCGAAGTTTGGCGACCGCGTCGGTGTCTTCGACCAACATCACCGAACCGACGTTTTCGCCCTCCGTCTCGGCGATCCAGCAGAATTCGCGCTGTGGTTTGAAATTTCGCAGAAATTTCGCGGCTATCTCGGCAACGAGCGCCTCGAACTCGACGTTCAAGCCGTACTCCTGCGCGTAGAGCGCGCCGTGACGCGACACAACCCAGCCCAGATCGCCCGCGCGGTGCGGACGGAGCAAATAGCCAGGGCCGACGCTGGCTCTGCCGTCGAGCACGCGTTCGATTGTGCGCGCGGCGGCGACGAGGCGGCTTTGATCTTCGTCGTGCAGATCGCGCAACAATACCGCGATCGCCGCTTGCGAGCGGAGGTCGAGTTCGGCAAATGCCGATCGGCCGGACGCTGTCAAGGACAGCAGACCGAGACGCCGGTCGCTTGGCGAAGGTGTGCGGCAGATCAACCCGCGTCGCTCGAAGCCGCGTAAAATCCGGCTCAAATATCCGAGATCGATGCCCAGCTCTTTACCCAGTTGGGCCGCGGTCGGCTGCTTGGCAGACGCCAGCTCAAACAGCACACGCGCCTCGGTCAGCGAAAACGGGCTGTCGAGCAATCCCTCTTCGAGGACGCCGATCTTTTGCGTGTAAAAGCGATTGAACCGCCGCAACTCGGCGACGCGGTGATCAAAGCTTGGCTGCGTCATCGGCATCGGTCCCACAGGAGAACCTTGCCATTATCAAGGAATAATTTGACTCAGTCAACGAATAGCCGTGCGCAAAGCACCCCGTGGACGGGGCGGGTGATTCGATGAGCCCATGGTGCCGGCCGATAGCCCTTTGGCGCCTCGTGCATCACTCTGCGTTCGACAATCCTTTATCGGCCGGGCCCGGCGATGGTTTACACGACGTGCGCCGTGCGCCCGAAACCGGAACCGTCAGCGCCGGCTGCAGGCGCCGCCGCCGAGCACGCAGAATTTGGCGCAATGCGGGTGATTGAGCGGCACCGCACCGCTTGCCGAGGCAAGGGTCGGGCCAAGCTCAAAGCGATCGTCATAGGGCAGCAAGGTGCACGCGAGAACCACCGGGCGCGCTTCCCCTTTGCGTTTGACCACCATGCGCGAGGACGCGCACATCACACTCTGCGGCGATTTCCCGAGGATTCCCCAGCATGCTTCGGTAATTTCGGGAACATCGGCACTGGCATCCATCTCCGGGAAGACGATCAATCGCACGGGATCGGCGGCGTCGATCGCGACGTCGAGTTCGGCGAACAGTCGTGCAAAACCGGCCCGGATTTCAGCTTCCGACTCGCCCGACAGCCGGCGGCTCGCGACATGCACCGAGAACCCGTTGCGGGCGAGCCAGCAAAACCCGTCGATCGTCGGTTGCCAGCTGCGTCTGCCGCGCTCTTCCTCGTGAACCGCTCGGCCGTAATGGTCGATCGAGACGCGTATCGTCAGCTGATCGCCATAGCGGTCCTTGAGCTGCAGCAACGCGGGTTTGCACTTGACCATCGGCTTCATCGCGTTGGTCAGCACCAGCGCGTCAAAGCCGCGGCCCAAAACCCCGTTCAGCATCGCCGGCAGTTCGGGGTTCATAAACGGCTCGCCGCCGGTGAAGCCGACCAAACGCGTTGCCAGGCCGGCGGCGGCGATTTCGTCGAGGTATTCGGTCACCTCGGCCGCGCTCAGATAAACGAGGCGGTCATTCTTTGGCGATGATTCGATATAGCAATGGCCGCAGGTCAGATTGCACAACGTGCCTGTGTTGAACCAAAGCGTTTCAAGCACACGCAGCGCGACGTGGGCGCGCCGCTCGCCCGCGGCGGTGACAAGCGGATCGCAAAACTTGCGCGGATCCATGACGACTGACCCGTCTCGGCTAAGGACCGATCCGCGCAGTTTAATCTGATGGTCCCGTTCCGCCGCTGATTTTTGCCGATCAAGTCATTGTGAGCGGCGATCAACGGCCGTAGTTCGACTGCATCTGATGGTCGCCGCCGGTGCTGCCCTGCTGCTGTTGCATCTGCGCTCTCTCACGCGCGTGCTTGGTGGCCTCGTGATGTCCGATCACGCATCCCGCGCCGGCACCGAGTAAGCCGTGGTGACCGGCAAAATGCCCGGCGACACCGCCGACGACCGCACCCTTGAGGCAGCCCGCGGCATAAGCCGGCGCTCCGGCCAAGCCGGCCGCCAGCAATGGAACTGCGAGGATCAGCGCACGTCTCACAGATTTTCTCCTTGAGTTGGGTGACATTGTACTTTGAGGAAACAGCGCGCCGAGGAGAAAGGTTCGCTTCCAGCTTTGTGTTCACCGCGGAGCGGTGGAATACGCGGCGATCCAAGCTGGCGATGGCGTTGCGGCGCGCGATCATGTTCACTACCTTTTGGGATCGGTTTTTGCCGGCGGACGAGATAGAACGGGACATGGAGCAGGCGATACCGCGCCACATACGGCTGACCTCACATCCGGGGAGCGCGGGCCACAACACGATCCCGCTACATTGGGGGGCTGCCGATCCGGCTGAGCGCGGACCGGTGGTGGCGAGCCCCGCCGAACCGAACCGGCGCAACGCCATCGGGTCCTATTCGGGCTCGTATGGCGTCTATCGGGCGCTCGCTGTCGCGACCAAAGCATTGGCGCGCGACCACCGTCCGGATCTCACCGATACCGCACCCGCGGCACGTATCGCCCCGAGCCTGCAATGGCGCGATCCGGCGAAGATCGTCTCACTCGACCCTTGGGGACATCTCGTGGGCGAGGTGTTTGCCGATGTGATCCGCGCTGGCGTCGATGTCCGGCCGACAATCGCGGTCACCACCGCCCGGATTGCGATGCCGGAAATTCGTGAGCGGATCGCCGGGGGCGGTTTGGCTGCCGACGGACGGGTTCTGCACAGCAATGGCGAGATCCGCGTGACCAAGGTGGCGATCGACCCGGTTTGGCACTTGCCGGGGCTGGCCGCACGTTTTGGTGTCCCCGAGAGTGAGTTGCGCCGCAGCCTGTTCGAGGAAACCGGCGGGATGTTTCCCGAACTGGTGACGCGGCCGGATCTCGAGGTCTTGCTGCCGCCCATCGGCGGGACCACAGTCTATCTGTTCGGCGAGGTCAATCGGCTCGCAGCCCCCGCAACCGTGATTGCTTGCCGCGTCCATGACGAATGCAACGGGTCGGATGTGTTCGGCTCGGACATCTGCACTTGCCGGCCATACCTGGTCCACGGCATCGAAGTGTGCATCGAGACTGCACAGCAGGCTGGGGTCGGGATTATTGTCTATAACCGGAAAGAGGGGAGGGCGCTCGGCGAGGTGACAAAATTCCTCGTCTACAACGCCCGCAAGCGGCAGCCCGGGGGGGACCGCGCCGATACCTATTTTCGCCGCACCGAATGTATTGCCGGCGTGCAGGATTTGCGGTTTCAGGAATTGATGCCGGATGTCCTGCACTGGCTTGGCGTGCGCCGCATTCACCGCTGGGTGTCGATGTCGAACATCAAGCGCGCCGCACTCGAAGCGCAAGGCATCGAGATCCTCGAGCAAGTGGCGATCCCGGAGCGCCTGGTGCCGCTCGATGCCTCGGTCGAGATCGAGGCAAAAAAGGCTGCGGGTTATTTTGCGCCCGCAGGCGTGCGTGACCCCGAGGAATTACAAAGCGTCAGGGGCCGTTCTCTCGGCGAGTAACGCCGGAGAAAAGCCGGCGGCGCTGCTCAACGCGGCCGCGGTGCGCGAGCGTTGCGAGATCGTGTTTGCTGCGGTCGCGCGCGGTGAGGGCCGGTATTTCGCGATTGATCTGGCAAGGCTCGGGGAGGTGGCCGACCGCGTTGCCGCGATCACCCGCCGGCGCTATCCCGATCTCGCGGTGCCCTACCACAGTCGCTGGCGGCACTTTTCTGTGGGTGGCGTCGATCGGGCGGCGCTTGTTGCCGCCAAAGGTGACGACGCCGAGCGAGCGCGGGCCCGCATCGACCTCGCGGTCGTCTCGGTATTGCTCGATGCCGGAGCAGGACGCGGCTGGTGCTACCACGAGGCCGAGACCGGGCAGGTGTGGGGCCGCTCCGAAGGGCTGGCGGTGGCCAGCCTGCGGGCGATGCAACAGGGTTTGTTTTCCACCGACCCGACCGAGACATGGCGCGCCGACGCTGCCGCACTGGCGCGTGTCACACCGGATCGGCTTGCTGCTGCGTTTCAGCATCGACCGGAGAACCCGTTGCTCGGCCTCGACAGCCGTGCGGCGTTGCTCCGTCGGTTGGGTCGGGTCTTGGCCGCCGACCCAGCCCGCTTCGGTGCGCCTGCACGACCTGGCAACCTTTACGATTACTGGCGGGCGCATCGAGGGGAGATGTCGGCCGATGGTATGCTTCAGACCTTGCTGCTGGCCTTGGGACCGATCTGGCCGGCGCGGGCGAGCCTAGCCGGCGTGCCGCTGGGCGATTGCGGACGCCACAGCTCGGTGCCGGACGATGGCTTTGTCCCCTTCCACAAGCTTTCGCAATGGCTCGTTTATTCGCTGATCGAGCCGCTCGAAGCGGGGGGTGTTCCGGTTACTGGGATCGACGAGTTGACCGGTCTCGCCGAATATAGAAATGGCGGTTTGTTCCTCGACTGCGGGGTCATCGGGCCCCGCGATAGGTCCCTGTTGTCGCATCCGCTCGATCCGTTCAGCGAGCCGGTCGTCGAGTGGCGGGCCTTGACCGTGGCGTTGCTCGACCGCCTGGCACCCGAAGTTCGCGCCCGGCTCGGCAAGCCGGCAGCGCTGTTTCCGCTTGCTTGCGTGCTCGAAGGTGGCAGCTGGGCGGCGGGTCGAGAGATCGCCTTCGAGCACCGCCGCGACGGCAGCGCGCCGATCACGATCGTTAGCGACGGTACCTTGTTCTAACCGTACCTTACGCAAGGAGGAACGTGCATGAAGCAGCCGCGGGCGGGATTGACCGTCGTCGATCATCCGCTGGTCCAGCACAAACTGTCGTTGATGCGCGACCGTATTACGTCGACCGCGGAGTTTCGCCGGTTGTTGCGCGAGATCAGCCTGCTGCTGGCCTATGAAGCGACGCGCGATCTGCCGCTCGAATCGACCGAGATCGAGACCCCGCTCGAACGCGGCAGCTTTCCACTCATCTCCGGCAAGAAACTGTGCCTCGTCTCGATCCTGCGCGCCGGCAACGGGATTCTCGACGGGATGATCGACTTGCTGCCCTCGGCGCGGATCGGCCATATCGGAATCTATCGCGAACCGCGCACTCTCCAGGCCGTCGAATATTATTTGAAACTGCCGGACGATTTGGCGGAGCGCGATGTCATCCTCGTCGACCCGATGCTCGCGACCGGCAATTCAGCGGTTGCCGCAATCTCCCGTCTTGTCGAGCTGAAAGCGCGCTCGATCAAATTCGTCTGTCTGGTCGCCGCTCCCGAGGGGGTCGACACGGTTCTGGGCATCTTCCCCGAGGTCGCGATTGTCGCGGCGGCCCTCGACCGCTGCCTCGACGCTCACGGCTATATCCTGCCGGACCTCGGCGATGCAGGCGACCGCCTGTTCGGGACCAGGTGACGCCATGAGGACGTAGGGTTGCAGTGCGGCCCTTTCCGGCATCCTTGTGGCAGGAACCAGAGAGATGGTGCCTCACTCCCCTTTTCGTCGCCCGCCGAAGCGGGGACCCAGGGCAGCGAGCGCGGTGTTGGCTCCCGCGGGTGCCTCCCCGGACTTGATCCGGGGGATCACGCGGGCATGACGAGAAGAGGGGAGCGTATCGTCTGTCAGAATTGGACCCTAGCGCGCCGCTTCGTGCGCGGGCGGCGACCACGGTCGGGGCCGCTGATGCATCTCTTTGACGAACCGGGAGCGCTGCTCTGGCGACAAGGTGGCTAGAAACGACAAGGTCGCCGTCGTCATGTCATGGGCGAGCGTTCGCCGCTGCTGTGCCGCCTGGTCGAAAAGC
>JAFAHP010000725.1 GCA_019237175.1 Alphaproteobacteria bacterium | reverse complement strand
GCGTGGCGGGGACGAAGGTAGGAAGGGCGCGCACATCCTCGCGCTAAGACCCAAGACCTTTGTTAACCTGCGCGCTTCTGCCGCGGCTCCGACCGCGAACCCTGGGTGGTGGCGGTCTGCGCCCCCGCCTGGCTTGGCGCTTGCTATGCGCTTGCTAGCTCGATTATCCGGAAGGCGCTTTAATCACAACTTATTGATTTAGTGGCGCACCCGGCGAGATTCGAACTCACGACCTCTGCCTTCGGAGGGCAGCGCTCTATCCAGCTGAGCTACGGGTGCCGGCGCCCGAATGCGTTCGATCCCTAGTCTCGATTTGGATAGCGCTGCGGCAAGGCATATGCAAGGAAGATCGGGTATAAGAGATGCGCCGCGGTCGGCTGGCTGTCGGCAATTGGCACGCGTGCTTTTCTACGCGGCGCAACGTCGGAGAGAACGTTCTGAATGACTGATCAAACGGCAGCGCTGGTCGCCGACAGAGAACTCGGCTCTCCGGCCGGCCGTTCCACCGATCGATACCCGGCTGATCCGGGACCACTCGATGATCTCGAACGGCGCTTTGGCCGGCTCTATTCGCGGCAACGGCTTGGCATCGAGGAGGATCATGAGGCGCGGATGGCCGCGCCGCACCGCCGCTCGCTGCGCCTGCGTCGATGGTATCGCAGCCCGGCATTAGTGCGCCGCACCCTGAAGTTGACCGGCCTTTACTGGTGGGCGAGCCGGAATGCCGGGCGCATCCAGGTTCGGCGCCATCCGATCCACCTGCCGGCGCTGCCGGCCGCATTTGACGGTTTTACCATCCTGCAGCTCAGCGATCTGCATGTCGACATCAGCCCGGCGGCGATGAATCGGCTCGCCGAGCTGCTCCCTCAGCTCAACTACGACCTTTGCGTGCTGACCGGCGACTATCGCGGCAAGACCTATGGCCCCTGCAAGGCGACGATCGAGGGCATGGCGCGGATACGGGCTAATATCTGCGGACCGGTCTACGCCGTTCTGGGCAACCATGATTCGCTCCGCATGGTGCCGGCATTCGAGGAGATGAATATTCGAATGCTGGTCAACGAGGCCGAACCGCTGATGCGTGACGGTCAGCTTCTGTACCTCGCCGGCATCGATGACGCGCATTTCTACCGGGTCGATAATATCGAAAAGACCGCGTTGCAAATCCCGCACGGCGCGCTGTCGATACTGCTGTCGCACACGCCAGAAATTTACCGCCAGGCCGCGCACGCCGGTTTCAACCTGCTGTTGAGCGGCCACACGCATGGCGGCCAAATCTGCCTGCCGGGTGCGATCCCGCTCACCCTCGATTCCGCTTTGCCGCGGCGCATGGGTGCCGGATCATGGCGTTATGGCCGAATGACCGGTTATACCTCGGTCGGCGTCGGATCGTCGATCGTGCCGGCCCGGATCAACTGCCCGCCGGAAATAACGCTGCACGAATTGCGCGCGGCTGAGGGACCTGCCCCGTCAGTAAGGGCGCTCGCGCAGGTCGAAGGCGTAGAGCACACGCGACAGCACCAGCTCGCCGGCAAAAAAAACGGCCACGCCGATCGCAACATCGGCGATCGTCAGCGACAATGGGCGCATACAGGCGAGCAGCGGCAACAATGACTCGGGGATCTGGTCGATCCCGACGGCGGGACTGCTCGGCGATTTGGCAAGCCGGCGCTTGACAAAGCTCGAGAACAGGTCGCCAACCATCGCCAGACCGCCGACCAACAGCCCGATCCACCATCCGAGCCCGATCAAGAGGCTACCCGCTGTCGTCGCCAACAGCGCGCACGCCACACCGCGCAACGTTTTTGCCGGTCCGAACACCGGTCTGCCGTCAAGGAATTGACGATCCCCGTCAATCGGATAAGAACAACGCCGTCCGAGAACCGTGCGAACCATCAACGGCGCTCCGTTGGCCAACAGGAGCAGAAATAATAATGGCACGAGTTGGGACGACGGCATCGCTCTCCGCTCACGGTCCGGGGAGCGATGCCTGGTTGGCGCCGCCGAGCTCTGCTTCGAAGGTATTGCGATCGGCGCCCGAGAACAGCGGTGTGCCCGGCATCAGAATCCAGCCGGCGACGTCGGCGCTGACCATCGGCCCTTCGAGGTCGCGCAGGAGCATATGATACCCCCTGCGGTAATAGGCGAAGCTGCGCCGATGGCGCGGATCGTGCGGCAACGCCTGGACAAATCGGCGCATCGGCTGCTTTGGTATGATCTCGTCGTGGGCACCATACATAATCAACAGCGGAACACGCAGCCGAGGCGCTGCGTCGAGCGCCGCATCCATCAAGTTAACGAGTCCCCAGATCGTATCGACGCGCGTCTCCTTGATCACCAGCGGGTCGCGCCCCAGAGCCCGCAGCATGGGGATATTGTCCGACGCTAAGATGTGGAGGCTTTGTCCGGTCAACGTTAGGCCGGGTGTGAATCGAACCCCGACAAAAAGGGCGGCGCGCGGCAAGAAACCCATCGTCGACCAGCCCCATACCGCCGGCGCCACCAGGATCACACCATCCACATCGGGGATCGGCGTCCCGCTCGCGGCGGTCATCGCGATCACCGCGACGGCTCCGCCCATGCTCTCACCAAGGAGGTATAGCGGCACGTCTGGATGGAGGCGGCGCAGAATGTCGCATGCCGTGATGGTATCGATGGCGAGTGTCGTGCGTCCCGGCCACCGCCCGCGCTCGGGCGCGGCGCCAAAGCCGCGTTGGTCGTAGGCGTAGGCGGCAATGCCGTCCTTGGCCCAGGCGATGGCCGGAGCTTCGAAGGCGCGGCTGTAATCGTTGAAGCCATGCAGCGCCAGGATCACGGCTCTGACCCGCCCCTGCGGTAACCAGACGCGCAGCGGCAGCCGGCGGCCGTCGGTCGTGATAAATGCATCACGAGTAAATCGGGGGGCTGGCTTGGCCTCTACGCCGTCGCGCGCGGGCGGGCTGCCGGGGCCTGCGGCGCGCTCTGCTGTCGGCGTGCAAGCGCTGAGCCCCAGCACCGCGATCAAGAGCCAAATGGCAATCCGAGCGGTCCAAACCAGACGGACGATACCCATGTTCTATTCTCCGTCGCCCCCGCGAAAGCGGAGGCCCAGGGGCTGAAGATGCCGAGTTGGTTGCCCCTGGGTGCCCGCTTTCGCGGGCATGACGAACGGAAAGCGGCTACCGCGCGCCAGATTTGGACCGCTAGCGGTTGCGGCCAGACGCGGTCGGCTGCGCAGGCGTGTTGCAAGTGAAGAAGAGGTTCGCGATCGCACACTGCTCGAGCGGTATGACCGCGGCCTTACCCGGCGCTTTCGCAGAACCAACGTCGCCGGAGATCGGGTTCGCGGTCTGGTGCTGAGAGATGGCACAGCGGATCATTGAACGTTCGCCGGCAATGCGTATCATCGCGGTCTTGAAGCGGTCAACGGCTGCTGAGCCGAGCCGCTGACATTCTCGGGCTGGTTCATGGGGCCTTCCGAAACCATTTACACTGACGAGATGGTCGTAGCCTGCAACGGCGGTGGCGGTCCGCTCGGCCATCCCAGGGTCTATCTTAATCTTGCCCCGCTCGGTAAAGCCGAATGCCCTTATTGTTCGCGGCTCTTCGTCAACCGCGCGACGGCAGAATCGGGTGCTGGTGGCGGGCCGACGGGATCGCCGGCAATAGGCCCGCCGCGAGGCCAATCCAAGACCGCAACCGCTGAATAGCAGGCACAAGTGGACGATCTGATCGGCGCGGTTGACCGCGCGAACACGGGTACTCCGGCAACCGCCGCGGTTGTTGCCGATGTTGCGGCAGCCTCTGCCGCTCCCCGCCATGTCTTTTTGATCGACGGCTCGGGATTCATCTTTCGCGCCTATTTCGCACGCGCGCGCACCGCCGATCCGGTGTTTCAACGAAAGTCGGACGGCATGGTTACCGAGGTGGTAACCCTGTTCAGCAATATGCTGGACAAATATCGGCGTGAAACCGATGCCGATCATATGGCGGTAATATTCGACGCGTCCGGGCACAGCTTCCGCAATCGAATTTACAGCGACTATAAAGCCAATCGCCGGGAGATGCCGGACGATCTGCGGCCGCAATTGGAGCATGTGCGGCGCGCGGCAGCGGCGTTCGATATTTGCCAGATCGAGTTGCCGGACTTCGAGGCGGATGACCTGATCGCAACTTACGCGCGCCATGCCGTGGAAGCAGGCGCCAAAGTCACGATCCTGTCCTCGGACAAGGATCTGATGCAGCTCGTCGGCAATGACGTGACGATGCGCGACCCGATGACCGATCGTCCGATCGCCGAGGCCGAAGTGCGCGAGAAATTCGGCGTTGGACCGGACAAGGTGATCGATGTGCAGGCGCTGTGCGGCGACAGCACCGACAATGTGCCGGGTGTGCCAGGGATCGGCGTCAAGACCGCAGCCGAACTGATCAACGCCTATGGTGATCTCGAAAATCTGCTCGCGCACGCGCAGGAGATCAAGCAACCCAAGCGGCGCGAGGCGCTGGTCGAAAACGCGGCGAAGGCACGATTATCCAAGGAATTGGTCAAGCTCGACAATCACGTGCCGCTGCCCTGCCCGTTGTCGGCGCTCGGCGTAAAGCCGTACGATCCTGACAAGCTGTTTCCGTTTCTCGACGAGATGGAGCTGCGCGCGCTAAAGACGCGAATTGTGCGCCGTCTCGACATATCGGCACCACCGCCGAGCGGCCCGAGCGAGCCAGCGATCCCGGAGATGCCGCGCTTTGATGCGCCTTACCGCTACGCGCTGATCGACACTGTCGAGGGGCTCGAAAATTGGATCGAAGCCGCCTATGAGGCTGGGTCGCTCGCGGTATGGATTGCCGCCAGTGCAATGCCTGGCCGCCGGCCGGCGATCGCGGGGATCGCGTTGGCCCTGGCGCCGGGCATGGCTGCTTATGTCCCGCTCAGCCATCGTACCCGCTTGCAAAGCCCTCTGTCCCCAATGGGGGGAGAGCCGCAGGTGGCGGGAGAAATGCTGCCCTTAACCGCCGGCGACGACGGCGCTTTGACCTCGCCGCGGTGCCCTGAACCGAAGAGGGAAAAGGAGCCGCGCGGACAGGCGCTGTCGTCCGACCTCGCGATCGCGAAACTGAGGCCCCTGTTCGAGGATCCCGGTGTCCTCAAGATCGGCCACGACATCAAGACGACTACACATCTCTTGTCGCGCTGCGGCGTCGCCTTGGCACCGCACGACTGCACGATGCTGATGTCCTATGTGCTCGACGGCGGTCAGCTCGATCATGAGATCGAGACGCTGGTCAAGCGTTATTTCGAACACGATCTGACCTCGCTCAAGGAGCTGATCGGCACCGGCAAGAGCCTGATCCCTTTCGCCGAACTGGCGCCCGAGCGCGCCCGAGACTTCGCTGCCGAACGCGCCGACGGGTCGCTGCGTCTGCACATGCTGCTGAAGGCGCGGCTCGTCCAGGACAAGATGACGGCATTCTACGAGACCGTCGAACGGCCGCTGGCCCCGGTCGTCGCCGCGATGGAGCGGGAGGGGATCAAGGTCGACCGCGCCGCTCTCGCCGAATTGTCCGCCGACTTCCAGCAGCGCATCGCTGAACTCGAACGCACGATCTACGCCGCCGTCGGCAACGAATTCAACATCGGCTCGACCAAGCAACTGGGCGATGTGCTGTTCGAAAAGCTGGGACTGCCGGGTGGTAAGAAGGGCAAGACCGGCGCCTACGGCACCGACGCCTCGATCCTCGAAGAGCTTGCGCCGTTCCATCCGGTACCCGCACGGGTGCTGGAGTGGCGCCAGCTGACCAAGCTCAAATCGACCTATGCCGATGCATTGGGCGAGGAAATCGATGCCGAAACCGGACGCGTCCATACCTCTTACGCGCTCGCGGTCGCAGCCACCGGGCGGTTTTCGTCGAACAACCCCAATTTGCAGAATATTCCGATCCGCACCGAGGAGGGGAGGCGGATCCGCCGCGCCTTTATCGCTGAGCCCGGCCATGTGCTGCTGTCGGCCGATTACAGCCAGATCGAGCTGCGGCTTTCCGCACACGTCGCCGACGTGCCCGAGCTTCGCCAAGCGTTTCGCGACGGCGTCGATATTCACGCGCTGACCGCGAGTGAGGTGTTCGGCGTGCCGCTCGCGGAGATGGACGCCAATACCCGGCGCCGCGCCAAGGCGATCAATTTCGGCATCATCTATGGCATCAGCGCCTTTGGCCTCGGCGCCCAGATCGGTGTGCCACAGGGCGAGGCAGCCGCTTACATCCGCGCCTATTTCGAGCGCTTCCCGGCGATTCGCGCCTATATGGAGCGGATCAAGACCGACGCCCGGCGCGCGGGGTATGTCGAAACGATCTTTGGCCGCAAATGCTGGATATCGGGCATTCGCGACGCCAATCCGGCACGCCGCGCCGGCGCCGAGCGGCAAGCGATCAATGCGCCATTGCAGGGCTCGGCCGCCGACATCATCAAGCGGGCGATGATCCGCATCCCCGGGGCATTCGCCACTGCCGGATTGCGTGCGCGCATGCTGCTGCAGGTTCACGACGAATTACTGTTCGAAGTGCCCGAGGCCGAAACCCGGGCGACGGCAGAGCTGGTCAAGACGGTCATGGAAGGGGCGTGCGCGCCGCATTGTGAACTCTCGGTGCCGCTCGTCGTCGAAACCGGCTGGGCCGAGAGCTGGGATGAGGCGCATTAACGACAACGGAGTGTGGGATGAAGGCAAAGGAGATCGTCGTAGAGAGCGCGGAGCCAGCGGATAGCGACGAGCTCTTTGAGATGGCCAACCTTTATCCCGCGACGACGGGGCTGCCGATGACGGTGTGGGTCAGCCCCCGCGGGAACGCGCGGCACGATGTGCGGGTCAAAGTGAACCTTACGCACGGCAATCAGATGAACACCGCAGCCACCGCGGTTGTCGGGCTGCGCCCGTCGCCGCACTTAATCGCCGGCCGGCTGTCCGCGGGCGATCAGCGGGCGGTGTTCGAATGGGTTGCGCTCAATACCGACGCGCTGGTCGAATATTGGGAAGGTCGGATTGACACAATTCAGCTCGGGCAATTGTTGACGCCGGCCCCGTCGCGAACGCTTCCCGCGAGATAGCAGCACCGCAGGCGGCCCAGCAGCGTCGGGCCAGAGGCCAGAGGCCCAAGGCCCGATAAAAAATCGGCCGGGCGTCGGGCCCGGCCGATTTCATTTCAGCTCCGAGGGGTGGTCAGTCGCGGCGCTGACCCATCAGCTGCATCAGCATCATGAAGAGGTTGATGAAGTCGAGGTATAGCCTGAGCGCCCCCATGATCGCCTTTTTGCTGGCGATCTCGCTACCGTCGCCCTCGTAATACATCTCCTTGATCTGCTGCGTATCCCACGCGGTCAGACCGGTGAAGACGATCACCCCAATTACCGAGATTGCGAATTGCAGCGCCGAAGAGGCGATGAACATGTTGACCAGCGAGGCGATGACAATGCCGATCAGCCCCATAAACAGAAACGCCCCAAACTGCGTCAAATCGCGGCGCGTCGTGTAGCCGTAGAGGCTCATCGCGGCAAAGGTGCCGGCGGTGATGAAAAACACGCGGGCGATGCTGGTTCCGGTAAAGATCAGGAACACCATCGCCAGCGACAGGCCCATCAGGCCGGAATACAACCAGAAGACGAGCTGTAAGGTGCTCGCCTGCATGCGCTGCACGCCAAAGCTCATCAGCATCACGAGACCGAGCGGTGCCAGGATGACGAGCCAGATCAGCGGCGTTCGCGCAATCGAAGCGTAGAAGCCGGAATACGCCGCCACATAAGCGACAATCCCGGTCAGTGCGAGCCCCGACGCCATATAGTTGTAGACGCGGAGCATATAGTCCCGCAGGCCGACATCGACGCCATACAGCGCGTCCGCCGACCGTACCGTCCAACGGGGCTGCGAACCGAGAGCCATTAACCCCTCCAAAGAGAGTCGTGCGAGGGACCCTGCCCTCGCGCCGCCCATATTGGCACAAAACGCGATCTTTTCAATGACCGCCACTCGCCGCTTCCAAGGCACAGCCGAGAAGCGTTATTCGTTGCGCAGGTGGCGCGCGGTTTTGACGCCGAGCGCACGCCACGTGCCGGCAAAGCCGAGAGCCACGGTCAACACGACCGCCAGGAGCGCCGTCGCGAGGACTGGCATCGGCAGAAACACCCACTCGGCGTTCATCAGCCGCGCCATCAGAAAATAGGCGGCGATCGTACCGAGCCCGCCGGCCACAAGCCCGGCGACCAAGCCCAACAGACCGTGCTCGATCAAATAGCTCGACAGGATCATGCCGCGGGAAGCGCCAAGCACCTTGAGCACCACCGCATCATAGATGCGGCGCTGTTGCCCGGCGGCGATGGCACCACCGAGCACCAACGCACCTGCTGCCAGAGTCACCAGTGCCGTCAGCCGAACCGCACCGCCGATCAACCCGACGACCCGGCTGACTGCGGCGAGCGCTTCGCGGACGTGGATCGCCGAAACGTTCGGGAAGCGCTCGGTGACTTGGCGGATCAGGGCCTCCTCCTCGGCTTGCGGCAGATAGACGGCGGCAAGGCCGGTCTGCGGCGCGTGCTCCAAGGTTCCGGGGGCAAAAACGATCGTGAAATTGATGCCGAGGCGCTCCCAATCGATGTTTCTGAGATTGGCGATGCGCGCCGTAATCTCGCGGCCGAGCAGGTTTACCGTCAGCGTGTCGCCGACTTTCAGCCCCATACCCCGAGCCAAACCGGCGTCGAATGAGACCAGCGGCGGACCCTGATAATCGCGCGGCCACCAACTGCCGGCGGCGAGGTACGACCCCTTTGGCAGCACCGCCGAATAGGTCAGGCCGCGGTCGCTGCGCAACGCCCAGCGCGCCTCGGGGGCCACCGGCGCGCGCTCGACCGGCACGCCGTTCAACCGGGTGATGCGGCCGCGCATCATCGGCACTTCTTCCATCCGCGCGGCTGGGATGTCGCGCACAATTGCGATAAAGCCGGCGAGCTGAGCCGGCTGAATGTCGATAAAGAAAAAGGCGGGCGCGGCAGCCGGCAGCCGCTCGTCGATCTGGCGCCTGAGATTGCCTTCGACCAGGGCTATTGCCACCAGCACGGTAAGTCCGATCCCCAGCGACAGTACAACCTGTGCGGTCGACGCGCCGGGCCGGTGCAGGTTGGCAAGAGCAATGCGGAACACCGGCCGCCGCGGCTGACCAACCCTGCCGACTGCGAGCATGACCGCGCGAGCGGTTGCCCAAAGCAGGCCGAACGCCATAATTGCCCCGGCGATGAACCACAGCGCGACCCGGCGGTCCTGCGCACTGGCGAGGGTCGTGATCGCGAGGCACGAAGTCAACAATCCGCTCGCCGACAGCGCCGCCCAGGGAACGCGGCGACGGGCGCGGTCGACCGTGTCCCGGAACAGCGCGGCCGGCCGGATTTGTCCTATCGCGGCAATCGGCCATAGCGAAAAGAGCAGGGTTGTCAGTGCGCCATAGAGTGCTGCAAAAGCGAGCGGGCGGCCATAAATTCCCGGACGTGCCAGGATCGGCAGCAGATGTTTGAGTAACGGGGCTATAGCGATCGGCAGCAATGCCCCGAGCAGCAACGCTGCGAGGATCGTGAGCCCAGCCAAGCCCGCGATCTCGCTGATATATACCAAAAACACAAGACGGGTCGGGGCGCCCAGGCATTTGAAGGTGGCGATCGTCGTGGCCTTGGCGGCGATATGCCCGCGCACCGCATTGCCGATGCCGACGCCGCCCACCAACAGAGTCGACAGCCCGACAAGCGACAGGAACAGCGCCACCCGATCGATCAGCCGCTGCAGATCGGGCGAGGCTTGGCTAAAGCTGCGGAGTTCCCAACCCGCATCCGGAAAGGCGGCGCGCGCTGCGCCGATCCATTCGGCAGGCGTTTTGCCCGCGGGTAAGCGCAACCGGTAGCGGTAGCTGACGAGCGCGCCGGGTTGAACCAGCTTGGTGCCGGCAAGGGCGGCTGTCGAAATCATTACTCGCGGGCCAAAAATCAACCCGCTCGCAGCGGCGTCGGGCTCGCCTTCGATCGTGCCGCGGACCTGCAGCACCGCCTCGCCGATCTTGATCGTGTCGCCGATCCTCATATCGAGGCGACTAAACAGCGCCGGGTCGACGACGGCACCACAGACCCCGTCCTTTGCCGCCAGCGCATCGCCGAGTGCTTGTGAAGGCGACAGCACGACATCGCCGTAAAGCGGGTAAGCGGCGTCGACTGCCTTCAGCTCGATCAGGCTGCTGCGTTTCCCGTCGAAGGCGCGCGCCATTGCCCGCATCGAGGCGATTTCGGACAGCCTGCCGCTCCGTTGTAGAAACGCATGTTCGCTGGCGTCTGCGGGGCGGTAGCCAAGCTGCGCCTCGACATCGCCGCCCAGCAACTCGCGCGCGTTGCCGGCGATACCGGCGGACAGCGCCGCGGCGAGCGACGCGATAGCGGCGATCGTTGCGACGCCGAGCAACAGGCAGGCGATAAAGGTGCCGAGCCCCGAAATCCCGCCGCGCAACTCCCTGCGGGCGAGGCGCAACGCCAAAAAGCGCGACGCCGAATTCACCCGATCCTGCGCGCCCCGCCGTATTGCGGCATCGCAATCAGGCGGTCCTCGGCGACAACGCCATCGGCGAGGCGGATGCGGCGCGCGCAGCGCTGGGCGAGGTTCTCGTCGTGGGTGATCAGCAGCAAACTCGCTCTGTGACGACGGCGCTCTTCGAACAGGCAATCCATGACAAGGCAACTGGTCGCAGCGTCGAGGTTGCCAGTCGGCTCGTCGGCAAGCAATAGCTTGGGCCCCGCGATAAAAGCACGGGCGATTGCCACGCGCTGTTGTTCTCCGCCGGAAAGCTGCGCCGGATAGTGGCCCAAGCGATGCCCGAGACCAACGGCGTCGAGCCCTCGTGCCGCGGCGGCGAACGCGTCGCGGTCCCCGGCGAGTTCGCGCGGCAACGCCACGTTTTCCAGCGCCGTCATGGTCGGGATCAGGTGGAACCCCTGAAAGACGATACCGATCCGCCGGCACCGCAACCGAGCCAACGCGTTTTCATCGAGGGGGCCGAGATCCCGGCCATCGAGCAGCACGCGACCGGCGGTCGGCCGCTCGAGCCCGGCCAATACCATTAAGAGGCTCGATTTTCCCGAGCCCGACGGACCGACCAGGGCGACGGTCTCACCGGCCGCGATCTCGAACGAGATCCCGCGCAGGATGTTGACGGGCCCCGCCGAGCTGCCCAGAGTCAGATGGACGTCGTCGATCACTACGAGCGGACCGCCGGTATGAAGCGAGCTGGTCATGTTCGATCTAGGCCGAGAAGAACGGCGGTGCCGACCCGCAGGCGGCAAAACTGCCGACGATATGGCGCCATACGAAGCGTTTTCAACGCTGTCTGCCCGATCGTCGTCGCCGCATCGCTGGTGATGCCGGTCGTCGCCGCCACCCCTCAAATGCCGCGCGTCCCCGTCATTCTCGACTTTGGCGACAGCCTGACGGCGGGTTACGGTTTGATGCCCGAACAGGCCTTTCCGGCGCGCCTCGAAGTGTGGTTGCGCGCCCGCGGTATTCCGGTCCGGGTCATCAATGCCGGGGTCTCTGGAGACACCACCGCGGGAGGTTTGGCGCGGCTCGATTGGGCGTTGGCGGATAAGCCCGATCTCGTGATACTGGCGCTCGGCAGCAACGATGGGCTGCGCGGCATCGATCCGGCCACGGTGCGCGCCAATCTCGACAAGATGCTGGATAAGATCGACGCTGTCGGCGCCAGAGTCTTGATCTTGGGCATGCTTGCGCCGCCCAATTGGGGAGCGGCCTATGATCGCGCATTCGACCGGATCTTTCTCGATCTGGCGCGCGCGCATCAGGCAAGGCTCTACCCGTTTTTTCTGGAGGGTGTGGCGATGAAATCCGACCTCAATCAGCCCGATGGTCTGCATCCGAACGAGCGTGGCGTCGAAGTCCTGGTCAACCGGATCGGACCGGTGGTCGCCGCTCTGATTGCCGCGCGCCGAGGGGGTGCGTCATGAGTGCGCGGTTTGCGGCGGCGGCAGCGGCCGGCGACCCCGCCCACCTGGCTTTGGACTGCCTTGCCGGCCTTGCGCCGATCCCCGAGGCGAATCTCGGCATCCTCTATGTAACCGAACCGGCGGCCGTGGCCTTGCCCGATATGCTGCAAGAGCTCTCCGCGAATACCGGGGTGGGTTCATGGGCAGGTGGTGTCGGGCTCGGCGTCTGTTCGACGGATATCGAAGTGTTTGAGGAGCCGGCGGCCGTGCTGATCATCGGCGCCGTCCCCGAAGACGGCTTTCGCATCTTCGGCACGACAAGAGATCCGGCCGCCGACGTGGCGCGCCGGCACGGCGCGTGGATCAAGAAATCCGGACCGACCTTGGCGCTCGTTCACGCCGACCCGCGCTGTCCCGACCTGACAAAGGCGGCGGTCGACGTCGCTTCTGCGACCGGAGCGTTTCTGGTCGGCGGTCTTGTTTCGCATCGCTGCGAGCGCCCGCTGATTGCCGTAGGCGCTGACGGAGACGGCTTGGGAAGCAACGGCGTCGCCGGCGTCATGCTGGCGCCGGAAGTGGCGGTCGCGACATCTTTGACCCAGGGCTGCATGCCGATCGGCCCGGTGCACCGCGTCGACGAGGCGCGTGACAACATCGTCATGGTCATCGACGGCCGTCCGGCGTTTAGCGTTTTTCTCGACGACATCGGGCCGGAGGCGGGGCGGGATCTGCGCCGCCTCGGCGGCGTCATCTTTGTCGGCTTGCCGGTCGCAGGCTCGGATACCGGCGACTATCTGGTACGCAATTTGATGGCGATCGATCCGGGCCGCGGCTGGGTGGTTATCGGCGCCGAGATCGCGGTCGGAGATCAGATTCTGTTCTGTCGGCGGGATCCGCAGAGCGCCCGCGGCGATATGGTGCGCATGGTTCGTCAGCTCGCGGGACGCGTCGGGGGGCGGCCGAAGGCCGGGGTGTATGTCAGCTGCGTCGCGCGCGGCGCCAATTTGTTCGGTGAACCCGGCGTGGAAACGAGGCTGATCCGCGAGACCTTTGGTGATTTCCCGCTCGTCGGGTTCTTCGCCAATGGCGAGATTTCGCGCGATCGGCTCTACGGCCACACCGGCGTTCTGACTTTGTTTACCTGATCTACTCAGCGGCATGTTGCGGCTGTTTGTCGGGATCGGTTTTCCGCCAGAGCTGAAACTGCGACTGTCGCTGTTGTGCTCGGGGATCCCAAAAGCGCGCTGGGTCGATCCCGGCAACCTCCATCTGACATTGCGCTTTATCGGCGAGATTTCAGAGGATGTCGCGGCCGACGTCGACCAAGCGTTGGCGAAATTGCGGGCGCGCCGATTTTCGCTGCGACTGGCCGGGACCGGCGTCTTCGGCGGCGATCGGCCGCGCAGTTTATGGGTCGGCGTCGAACGCAACCCCGACCTCACCACTTTGCGCGACAAGATCGAACAGGCCCTGACGAGGGTTGGTTTACCGCCGGAACCGCGAAAATTCGCCCCGCACGTCACCCTGGCGCGACTGCAGAACCCGCCGTTTGACAAAATCGCCGAGTTTCTCGCGGCCCATGCCGGGTTTCGTGCCGAGCCGCTGTCGGTCGAGGCGTTTAACCTGATAGCGAGCTATCCGACCAAGTCGGGTTCGGTTTACGAGGATCAAGCTGCGTACCCGTTGCAACACTGACCGGGAGGGGCGCCATGGCGTATTGGCTGTTGAAATCGGAACCGTCCGCTTACTCTTGGGACCGCCTCGTCGCCGACCGCGGCACCAATTGGGACGGTGTACGTAACGCGCAGGCGCTCAACAACATGCGGGCGATGAAACCCGGCGACCGCGCCTTTTTCTACCATTCAAACGAGGGCAAGGACATCGTCGGGGTCGCCGAAATCGTTCGCGGCTTTTATGCCGACCCCAACGACAAAAGCGGCAAGCTTGGGATGGTCGACGTCAGGCCGGTAATCGCCGCGGTAAAACCGGTAACGTTAGCCCAAATGAAGGCCAATCCCGAGCTTACCGGGATGGCGTTGCTGCGCCAGTCGCGTTTGTCCGTCTGCCCGGTGACCGAGCGCGAATGGCAAGTCGTTTGTGAGATGGCTGGCCTCGACAACCGATAGCTTGGGGATTTGCGCAGCCCGGACGGCGCCTTCGCGCCTCTTTGCTTGCTCCTCACCGCCTGCTGCGCCGCGGCGCACAGGGGGCGCCATTCGAATTCCGCCCGCTCCCCGCTCGTTCCGGCGGCCCTCGCCCGCGGACGCGCAGTTAAAACACCTCGGTAAGTGGCGTAGCCGGCGAAGATGAACCGGCGAGCTGTTAGCTGAAGATTACCGAAAGCGCAGGAGTCCTGGCTCGGCGGCCGGGTGCTGGGATCCTCGCGCGCCGGGAATCTGTGTGTAGCGATAGCATTGCAGGCGTGTTGTGCGCAGCCCGGGGACCCCATTCTGGTCGTAGGCCCGCTCCCAAGCGACGAGCTCTTCGTTCGACATCATATAGCGCGCACAGGCCTCGTCGCGGCTGATCAATCCGGCGCGCGCGGCCGCCACCACCGCGGCCTTTCTGGACGGCGACCAGCGCTTGGTATCGACCGGCGGCAACGTGATTTCGGGCTGGCCGGGAGGTGATTGCGGCGTCATGTGCATGCGTCCCGTTAACAGCTGTGCGAGCGTCACCACGGCGCCGCGGTCAGCGGCGGGCATGGATTTTGACAGTAGTAAGACTCGATTGGGGACGCTTTATTCCCTTCGGTCGGCTGGCTAAATCTTGACCCTTACGAGCCAAAATGCCGGCAATCTGAGGCTTCCAGGCGAACGGCGTGCATGCGGCAGGACGCCGCATGCGCAAGCGTTTTAAAGCGGCGTTGCCAATCTCTACGCGTTAGCCATTGGCGCCGCCGGTTCTGAAATCCGCCTGGATAGTGGGGGACGCGACCGTCGGAGGCAGCGAACGGCCCGGGGCGCGGCGCAGCAAAACACAAGCTCGGGGTCGGTATGGATTTTCAGCGCTTGCTCGTCGGCCTCGTCGATTTTTGCCGGCGGCATGCGGTGCCGGTTATCGTGGGAGCACTCTTTCTTGCCGCGCTTTCCGGTATCTACGCCGCCGGCCATTTGGGGATCAGCACCGACACCGACAAAATGTTCGCCGAGAGCCTTCCCTGGCGCCAGCGAGCTTTGGCCTTCAACGCCGAGTTCCCGCAATTTTCCGATCTCTTGGCGGTCGTCATCGATGCACGCGAGCCGGAAGAGGCGGACGCTACCGCCGCCGGGTTGGCGTCGGCTTTGGCTAGGGACCACGCGCATTTCCGCGCCGTCACCCGCCCCGATGCCTCGCCATACCTACAAAAAGAAGGACTGCTTTTTCTCGAGCCCAAACAGCTGGAAAAGCTGCTCGAACGAACGATCGATGCGCAGCCGTTTCTCGGCCAATTGGGCAAGGACCCGAGCGCGCGCGGGCTTTTTGGCGCTCTTGCACTGTTGGGCACGGCGCTGCAGCAGGGTCAGGTCGATCTGACACCCTACCATAATGCGATGGCGGGTTTCAGCCAGACCATCACCTCGGCGCTCGACGGTCGTCCGCAGCCATTGTCATGGACGCGCCTGCTCGGCGGCGAGGCTGCCAAGCTCGCCGGCCCTTACAAATTTGTGCTGGCGCAACCGATACTCGACAATCACGCGCTCAAACCCGGGGGTGCGGCAACCGCAGCGATTCAGACGGCTGCCGCCAAGCTCCCCTTTGTCCATTCGGGCGACGCCCGCGTTCGGATCACCGGCAACGTCGCCTTGGCCGATGAAGAATTCGCCTCCGTCGCCGAGGGAGCGGTGACGGGCTTGTTCGGCAGCTTCATATTGATTTCGCTGTGGTTGTTTCTGGCGGTGAAGTCCTGGCGGCTGATCGTCCCGATCCTGGCGACACTGGGGCTCGGCTTGATGCTGACGCTGCTTTTTGCAGCCGCGGCGGTAGGAACCCTGAACCTGGTCTCGGTGGGGTTCGGGATTTTGTTCGTCGGCATCGCCGTTGATTTTGCCATCCAGTTCTGCGTGCGCTATCGCGAATTCAGGCACGAGTTTACCGACCCGGGAGCGGCGCTGCGGGAAACCGGGCAGCGGGTCGGCGGTCAGATCCTGGTTGCCGCGGCTGCAACCTCGGCCGGATTTCTCGCTTTCGTGCCGACCGACTTTCGCGGTGTCGCGGAGCTCGGTCTGATCGCCGGTATCGGCATGCTGATCGCCTTTGGTTGCACGATGACGGTTCTGCCGGCGCTGATCACTCTTTTCCGCCCGCATGGAGAGCCGGCAGAAGTGGGATTCGCCTGGGCGGCTCCACTCGATGAAGGCGTGCGCCGCCACCGGCATCCGATGCTTGCCGGATTTATCGGTTTGGCCGTGCTCGGGGTCGCCTTGGTGCCGCATCTAAGCTTTGACGCCAACCCGCTGCACACCAAGAACCCCAATACCGAGGCGATGAGGACGCTTCAGGACCTGATCGACTCGCCGGTCACGAACCCGTTCACCATCAATATTTTAACGGCGAATGCGAGTGATGCGGCCACTCTGGCGCAGCGTCTGAAGAAATTGCCGCTGGTCTCGAGCGTGTTGTCGATCAACAGCTTTGTCCCGACAGATCAGAAGCAGAAGCTGGCGCAGATCCAAGACGCGGCGATGCTTCTCGGGCCGGCACTGACCTCGCGCACGCCGCCCCCGCCGCCAACCGCCGCACAGATCCGAAAAGCCGCCGAGAATGCGCTGCAACAGATCACACCGGCGCTCGCCAACTCGACCGATCCGCAGCTCGCGGTGCTCACACGCGATGTCCGACGTCTGGTGGCGGCGCCCGACAAGGTCCTCGTCGCGGTCGATCAGGCGCTGACGCGCTTTCTCCCCTCGCAATTGGATCAGCTGCGCACCGCGCTATCGGCGGAGCCGGTGACCATGCAGAGCATCCCTGCTTCGCTCGCGCGGGATTGGGTGCTGCCCGACGGGCAGGCGCGCATCCAGGTCCTGCCAAAACCCGCGGCGCGCACGAGCCGAGGACTTGCCCAGTTCGTTGACGAGGTGACCGCGATAACACCCAGTGCGGGTGGCGCTGCGGTCACGATCGAAGCCACCAGCGCCACGATCGTCGGATCATTCCGCTCCGCCGCGATTGCCGCCGTGGTGGCGATCGGCGCCATCCTGTTTGTCGCGTTGCGGCGGTTTCTCGATGTCGGATTGGTGTTGGCTCCCCTGCTCCTGTCGTCTTTGATGACAGTGATCATCATGGTGGCGGCGCCTCTGCCGCTCAATTACGCAAATATTATTGCCTTGCCGTTGCTGTTGGGCGTCGGCGTCTCGTTCAACATTTATTTCGTGATGAACTGGAGGGCCGGCCGTACCGCGATGCTGGGATCGGCGACCGCCAGGGCAATTCTGTTCTCCGCGCTGACCACCGGTACCGCGTTCGGTTCGCTTGCTTTGTCAGCCCATCCGGGGACGGCGAGCATGGGGCGCTTGCTGCTGATCAGCCTTGGCTGCACGCTTATTGCGAGCTTGGTTTTCATCCCAGCCCTACTCGCCTCCGTGCCACGCTCAACCAGAGGGCGCGTGGCCCCGGCGCCGCCTGCCTCGACGCTGGCCGGCCGCGACCGCAGCGACTAACGGCCTATCTAATCCTGTCTTGGCGGTGGTGGATGTCATGATCGCCCCTTCCTGTGCAGGGTTCATGCTTCGCCACCCGTCTCGCGCGTTGTTGGCACTTTTGTTGCGGTCTCGCTTTTGGGAGCCGCAAGCCCGAGTGCTGGCGCGCCCAGCCGAAAGTCTTGGGCGGCACCCAAGCATGGCAGACAGCTCGGCCCGTCTTCCTAATCCGCGCGGCGCTTGGCGCGGAAGAACCACCCGAAATACCAACAGACAACAAAGAGCACGAAGTGGATCGTGCCGCGCACAGCGCTGAGCCCGGGCGACTGGACAGCGCTGGTCCACATCAGCCGGATCGAGATCTTCGCCAGGTAGAAGTAGAATTGCATCCCACTGCTGACGAAGAACGCGCCGGCGAGGAATTTGCGGTACTCGCGGTATCGCACCGCGACGTAGAGCGTCGGCAGCCCGATAAGGATGATCGCGGCGACGAGATAGGGAAGCATGAGTCTCTCCGGGCCTGACGCTTGCCGTCGGCCCTTTCTTCTGTATATTCGGAATATGCCGAATATGTCAAA
This sequence comes from Alphaproteobacteria bacterium, assembly GCA_019237175.1. GTDB lineage: Bacteria > Pseudomonadota > Alphaproteobacteria > ATCC43930 > CGMCC-115725 > AP-15. The sequence goes on along the minus strand of JAFAHP010000725.1, from coordinate 848 downwards.
TAAGGCAGGCAAGCACCAGCAGCGGTTCGTAGAGGATGTGGCTCGGCTGCTCACGCCTTGGGGCGTACCGCCGGTCGCCGCCCGGCTTTACGGACACCTGCTTCTCTGTCCTCGCCCCGTTAGCCTCGACCAGATCACCGAGGACCTTGGGATCAGCAAGAGCAGCGCAAGCGTGGCGGCTCGGCTGTTGGAGAGCTACACGCTGGCGCGTCGCCATAGCCAGCCTGGAACAAAACGCGCGCTTTACGCCGTAGCCGACGACTACGAAGCCATGATCCGGCAGCAGAACCGTCTGCTCGACGCCTTGGCCGGACGACTGAACGCTGGGGCCGAAAGCACCGCGTCTCAGGCGGTAAGCGCGCGTCTCGAGGAGATGGCGGATTTCTATCGGGTGATGCGTGGCGCCATGGAGGACGCCATGAACCGCTGGAGGCGGGGCCGGCGACCGCGATGAGGAACGAACTCCCACGGCACCGCACGCCGCGCGGAACAATCAACAGCGTCGACCGGAGCGGCAAGAAGATGGGTCTTGTTCTAAATCTTATTGTCCAGACGATTGGCTGGTTCGGCTTCATGGGCGTGATCATCTTCAGCGCTGCGGGAACATTGAACTACGCCGGCGGATGGCTCTATCTCGGTGCAATGGTCGCCATCTCGGTCGTTTCGGGGGCGTATGGGGTATACGTTGATCCCCAGTTGCTCAGAGAGCGCCTGAAGCCACCCGTCCAGAAGGATCAGCCGCTCGCAGACAAGCTGATCCTCATCCCGTTGCTGCTCCTCGTGTTCGGAGCGATGGGCTTCATGGCGGCGGATGCTGCGCGCTGGCGCTGGTCGATGATGCCGCCTTC
>JAFAHP010000084.1 GCA_019237175.1 Alphaproteobacteria bacterium | reverse complement strand
GAACCGCCGATAAGGAAACGTGCCGGTGCAATTGCGAAACTCCTCGTTGAGAGCGTCCGCCCGCGCCATCATGCGCTCAGGATCCCGCACCTAAAGTGCTGGTGCAATTGATATGGTACCCCCCTGGTTGCTCAGCAACAGGTCATCGCCTCGAAACGAAGAGCGTCACGAGGGCCCGAAGGTTACCACGACCCCGGTTGCTGCGTCGGGCGGATCGGCAAACGGCGTTTCGAAACGAACGACTTCGCCCGGCTGCACTCGGGCTTTTGGCGGATCGACGGTGTTGATCAGGACCTCTGCTCCCCCGGAATCCCGCAGCACCACGCGCAAACGCGGGATATCCCGCTCGATGCTGCCGGAATTGACGATTTCGCCATTCACGATGAGCCCGGAAGGCGTGCGCTCCGGTGTAATGTTGCGGATCATCAGCCCCGTCCCGGGTTGCTGCGGCGGGGTTGCGGCAGGCTGATCGAGCGCTGCGTGAGGGGGCAACGCAGCATGCTGATCGATCGCCGAGTGGTAGTAGAAAAAAATGGCGCCGATGACGACCGCCCCAAAGAGTGCAACGGCCCTGAGGATTCCCGAGGCGGGGGATCGTGCGCGCGGTGGGCGCGTCGGGGCGCGGGTCGGAATTTCAAGCTGCGGGACCGCAACCGGCGCGGCCTCCGGTGCCGCGGGATCTGCGGCCGACGCCAAGCGCGTCACCGACATTTCCGCGGGTTGCCCGGCATTCGGCATTCGCGGCGCTGGATGCGCCTCGTACCACAGGTGGCCGCAATTGGCGCAGCGCACGGTTCGTCCGACCGAACCCTCGAATTCCTGCTCGTCGACGCGGTAGCGGGTGGCGCAAGCGGGACAGGTCAGGATCATCGAGGCCGTTTCTGGGGCATTTACGCAGGACAATAGCCCGCGAACCGGATCATGCGGCGACCAGTGACCCGCCGCGGCGCGCTAATTCGCGCAAGTGGTAATCGGCGTCCCCGAATGCCGTATCGATCATTGTCGTCCGCTTGAAGTAATGACCGACCTTGTACTCCATCGTCATCCCGATGCCGCCGTGCAACTGGACCGCCTGCTGACCGACAAATTTGCCCGATCGTCCGATCTGCACCTTTGCCGCCGACAGGGCATTACGCCTGATGTCGGCATTTTCTTCGGCCGCCATCATGGTGGCGAACATCGCCATACTGCGGGCCTGTTCCAAAGCGACCAGCATGTCGACGGCGCGGTGTTGCAGGACCTGAAAGCTGCCGATTTCGCGGCCGAATTGCCGCCGGGTCTTGAGATAGTCGACGGTCAGCTCGTGCATGACTGCCATCGCGCCGACCGCCTCGGTGCACAGTGCCGCGATCCCCTCATCGACGACGCGCTGAACCAGGGGCAGACCGGCCCCCGGCTCGCCAAGCACGCACTCTGGCTCGACCCGCACGCCGGCTAGCGTGATTTCGGCCGCTCGTAATCCGTCCTGGGTCGGGTAGCCGCGCCGCGATACACCCGGGGCCTTAGCGTCGATCAGAAAGACACCGATTCCGTCGCGGTCGCGCTGCCCGCCGCCGATCCGCGCGGTCACGACAAGCCGGTCGGCAGTGTCGCCGTGCAAGACCACGCCTTTTTCTCCGTCGACCAGCCATCCGGTCCCGTCGCGGCGCGCCCTGGTCGACACGTCGGCGAGGTTCCAGCGCGAATGCCTCTCGGTCTGGGCAAGGGCCAGGGTCACACTGCCGCCCGCGATTTTCGGGGCAAGCTCCGCGCATAAACCCTCACCGGCGCCGTGGCGCAGAAAGCCACCGCCGAGAACGACCGTCGCGAAATAGGGTTCGAGCGCCAAGGCGCGGCCGAACGCCTCCATAACCAGCATCGTCTCGACCGGGCCGCCGCCCGAGCCGCCATAACGCTCGGCAAAGGGCAGGCCAAGCAAGCCCAAATCGGCGTATTGCGCCCACAGCTCGCGGCTCCATCCCTCAGCACTTTGCCCATAGGCCTTGCGCTGCTCGAAGGTGTAGCGATCACTGATCAGCCGATCGAGGCTCTCCTTCAGTAATCGCTGCTCTTCACTCAGATCGAAATCCATTACCTCCGTCCTCCCTGAACCGCATGCGGCCCCTCACCCCCTCCCTCTCCCCGCGCGCGGGGAGAGGGAGGGACCCGCGCCGCGGGAGGGTGAGGGGCGATCGCGATCCGGACAAGCACGAATAATCGTCACAGCCCCAGGATGGCCTTGGCGACGATGTTCTTTTGGATCTCGTTGGTACCGCCGTAAATCGACGTCTTGCGCCAGTTGAAATAAGTGGGCGCCACCGGTCCCGCCCATTCGGGGCCGATCGGCGGCTCGTTCCAGCGCTCCTCGTCTTCCCGCTCGGGTTGATAGGGCAAGGCGTAAGGGCCGACCACCTCCATCAACAGCTCGGTCGTCGCCTGTTGAATTTCCGAGCCCTTGAGTTTCAGGATCGAGGAAGCGGGATCCGGCTTGTTGTCAGTGCGATGGCGCTCGGCGGCGACGACCCGCAATTGCGTTATCTCGAGCGCCTTTAGCTCGACCTCGACCGTTGCGAGCTTTTCGCGAAACCGCTCGTCTTCGATCAGCGGCCGATCGCCGTCACGCTCCATCGACGCCAATTCCCTGATGCGCCGCAGACGCTCCTTCGACAAGCCGACCCGGGCAATCCCGGTGCGCTCCCGCCCAAGCAGGTATTTGGCATAATCCCAGCCTTTGTTCTGCTCGCCGACCAGGTTCTCGGCTGGAACCTTGACGTCATCGAAGAAGACTTCGTTGACCTCGTGCCCGCCTTCGATCGTGATGATTGGGCGCACCGTGATGCCCGGCGTGTTCATATCGATCAGGAGGAATGAAATCCCCTCCTGTTTTTTTGCCTGTGGGTCGGTCCGCACCAGACAAAAGATCCAGTCGGCGTGCTGGGCCAGGGTCGTCCAGGTTTTTTGCCCGTTGACGATGAAATAGTCGCCCTCGCGCTTGGCCGCGGTCCGCAGCGAGGCGAGGTCGGAACCCGAACCGGGCTCGGAAAAGCCCTGGCACCACCAATCGTCGAGATTGGCAATGCGCGGCAGATAGCGTTTTTTCTGCGCCTCGGAGCCAAACGCAATCATGACCGGTCCGACCATGGTCACGCCGAAACCCAAAGGCTGCGGCGCCGGGGTCAATTGCAGCTCTTCCTGAAAGATATATTGCTGAACCGGCGTCCACCCCGTGCCGCCCCATTCGACCGGCCAGTTCGCAACCGCCCAGCCTTTTTTGTTCAGAATGCGCTGCCATGAGACAATGTCGTCCTTGGCAAGTTTTTTGCTCTCGAGCAGTTTGGTGTGAATGGACGGGGGCAGGTTCTCGCGAAAGAACGTTTGCACCTCCTCGCGGAAGGCCAGTTCCTCGGGCGTAAAACGCAGATCCATGGCGAACTCCTGACTGTGTCTAAGTGTCGTCTCTCACCCTTCTTCGCCAATACCCGGGTCGGCGGCGCAAATGCATCAAAGCGATCACGAACAAAGCGTCGGCGCGGGTTTGATACAAAATCGCGAATGGAAACCGACGAACCAGCCGCCGCCGGATTGAGCCCGTAAGAACGTTCCCGGCCTGTGGGTGCGCAATAATCTGCCCGAGCATCCGCTCCACTTCGCGGATGAAATCGTTGCCGAGGCCGGTGGCATAGGTTTCATAAAATTGGGCCGCATCCAGGAGTTCCTGCTGAGCCAACGGATGGAAAACAACATCAGTCACCGCAACGCAGCACGTGCCTTTGCAAGTGCTTCAACAGCCGAGATGCCCTCCACCGCGCCGGTGCTCAGCTCTTCGGCGCGCCGCTCCGCCTCGGCTATCCACTCCAATTCGGCGTCCGCGTCGGTAGTTTCCTGCTCCAGACTCGCAATAAGTCGTACGGCAAGCTCCGCCCGCAGCCTGGCCGGGAGCCGCATCACCGTGTCTTCGAGTTCCTGGGGTAGGGTCGACATCGTTTCATTTCCACATAGATCGCCGGATCAGCCCGGACGTGCCACGGCGCTCGCCTCGGTCCAAAATGGGGTGTGGCCGGAAAAATCACAAAAAGCCGCGGCCCTCCGCGGCGAGCTGAGCGATCAGCGGTGCGGGGAACAAGCTCTCGTCCCGCGATCGTTCCGCATAATGAGCCAGCCGATCGCGGACGTAGCCGAGCCCAAGCCGGTCGGCATAATACATCGGTCCGCCGCGCCAAACCGGCCAGCCATAGCCGTAAACCCAGACGACGTCGATGTCCCCGGGACGTGCCGCAATTCCTTCCTCGAGTATTCGTGCGCCCTCGTTGATCATCGGCAATACGGTACGTTCGACGATCTCCTCCGGCCCGATCTTGCGGCGCGAGATCCCGAGCCGAGCCGCAGCATCGAGAATGATCCGCTCGACCTCGGGGGCGGGGATCGGGGTGCGCGAGCCGGCTTCATAGCGGAAATAGCCGGTTCCGGTTTTTTGCCCGAAACGGCCCGCTTCGCACAGCGCGTCTTCGATTACCGCGTGCTCGCCGCGTGATTTGCGGATCAGCCAACCGACGTCGAGCCCAGCCAGATCGATCATCGCAAACGGCCCCATTGGCAGCCCGAAATCGACGAGCGCCGTCTCCACTTCCTGCGGCAAGGCCCCTTCGAGCAGCAATCTTTCAGCCTCGACAGACCGGCGCGCGAGCATGCGGTTGCCGACAAAGCCATAGCATACCCCCACCACAACCGGGACTTTGCCAAGTCTTCGGGCGAGGGCAAGCGCGGTCGCGATCGCATCGGCGGCACTCTTGGCGCCGCGAACGATCTCCAACAGCCGCATGACGTTTGCCGGGCTGAAAAAATGGGTGCCGAGCACATGTTCAGGCCGGGTGGTCGCACTGGCGATCTCGTCGACATCGAGAGTCGAGGTATTGGTGGCGAGCACCGCCCCGGGTTTGGCGACCCGGTCGAGTTCGGCGAACACCCGCTTCTTCAGCTCCATGTCCTCGAACACGGCCTCGATAACGATATCGGCCTCCGCCGCGGCATCGAGGCCGACCGCGCCCTCGATCAGCCCCATGCGGCGCTCCATGTCTTCGGTGGAAAGCCCGCCGCGCGCCATCATCGCCCGGTAATTGCCGGCGACGCGGTCGCGGCCTTGCCGTAGCCGGTCTTCGGCGGTCTCGATTACTGTCACCGGGATGCCGGCATTGGCAAAGCACATCGCGATGCCGCCGCCCATCGTGCCGGCACCGACGACCGCCGCGCGGG
>JAFAHP010000718.1 GCA_019237175.1 Alphaproteobacteria bacterium | reverse complement strand
AGGCCGGCGGCCGGGCGCGCGCTGACGAGACGTACACCGTGCCGAGACGCGATGTCGACGAGGCGGCGGGCGACGTCGGTGCGGCCGGTGAAGATCACACCCTCGATCTGGGCGCGGATCGCGGCGAGCGCCGCACCCGGCTGGTCGCCGCAATCGAGCAATGCCGAACAGCGCGCATCGGGAGCCGCCGCGCGCGCCGCTTCGACAAGTGCTGCAAACCAACCGGGACCGGCATAAATTCCGGCATCGCGGGCGCTCAACAAAGCCATGGGACGCTGGGCACGCGCCGCGGCGCGCAACGCCCCGATCGCGTGCGCGAGCGTGTGGACAACGACAATCAAGCTCTCGGAGATTTCATCTTCCCCGATAGTGAGAGGCGGTTGACGCCGGCTGCTAATGCAACTGTCCGAACAAGGCGGTGACTTCGACCATACGGTTCGAAAAGCCCCATTCGTTGTCGTACCACGCCAATACCCGCACAAAGCGCTGGTCGAGCACCTGGGTCTGGGTCACGTCGAAAGTCGCGCTGTGCGAGTCGTGGTTGAAATCGACCGAGACTGTCGGCGCCTTGCTGATGCCGAGAATGCCTTTCAGCCGGTTCGACTTCGCGGCGTCCTCCATCAGCCCATTGACTTCGTCGGAAGAGGTCTCGCGCGCCGCGTCGAACTTGAAATCGATCAGCGACACGTTGGCAGTCGGGACCCGGATGGCGGTGCCGTCGAGCTTGCCTTTCAGCTCGGGCAGGACAAGTCCCACGGCACGCGCCGCACCGGTCGAGGTCGGGATCAGCGAGAGACCCGCGGCGCGCGCCCGGCGCAGATCCGAGTGCAGCGTGTCGACGGTGTTCTGGTCGCCGGTATAGGCGTGGATTGTCGTCATATAGCCGCGTTCGATGCCAATCCCTTTGTGCAGAACGTAGGCGACCGGAACGAGGCAGTTGGTCGTGCACGACCCGTTCGAGATAACCTGATGCGCGGGTTTTAGTTCGTCGTGGTTGACGCCCATCACGACGGTCATATCGACACCGTCGGCCGGGGCCGAGACGATGACCCGCTTGGCGCCGGCTTCGAGATGTTTTGCCGCCGCCTCGCGCTTGGTAAAGATGCCGGTGCATTCGAGCGCGACATCGACGTCGAGCGTCTTCCACGGCAATTTCGCCGGATCGCGCTCGGCGGTGACGATAATCTTGCCACGGCCGATATCCATCCAGCTGTCGCCGGTCGTGATCTCGCCCGGGAAGCGGCCGTGTACGCTGTCGTAGCGAAGCAGGTGGGCGTTGGTCTCGACCGGGCCAAGATCGTTTATCCCGACGACCTCGATATCGTCGCGCCGGCTTTCGTGCGCGGCGCGCAGAATCAGGCGGCCAATGCGGCCGAAACCGTTGATCGCAACCCGTACCGTCATGGCTCGCTCCTCCGCTGAATTTCACGAATCTATAGAAGCGAGCGAGCGGCCTCGGCAACCTTTTCGGTGGTGATCCCGAAATGGCGATAGAGCGCTTCGCCCGGCGCCGAGGCGCCAAACCCGTGCATGCCGACAAACGCCCCGCGCGGCCCGATCCATCGCTCCCAGCCGAACTCTGCCGCGGCTTCGACGCCCACGCGGGGTGCAGGCCCGAGGACGTGCCGGCGGTATTCCTCGGGTTCGGCGGCGAACAGCTCCCAGCACGGCATCGATACGACTGCGGCGCGGATGCCATCCCCGGCGAGCACGGCGCGCGCCTCCATCGCCACCGCTACCTCGGAGCCGGTGGCCAACAGGGTGACATGGCGCTCGCCTTCGGCCTCGGCCAGCACATAGGCGCCACGTGCCGCGCAATTGTCCCGGGCGGGCTGATCGCGCAACAGCGGCAGTGCCTGGCGGGTCAACGCCAGCAGGGACGGCGCGTCGCGGCGCCCCAACGCCAGCGCCCAGCATTCCGCAGTCTCGATCGGGTCGGCCGGGCGGTAGACGTAGAGACCCGGCATCGCGCGTAACGCCGCCAGATGCTCGACCGGCTGATGGGTCGGCCCGTCCTCGCCGAGGCCGATCGAATCGTGCGTCATCACATAGATGACGCCGGCCCCCATAAATGCCGACAAGCGGATCGCTGGCCGGCAATAGTCGGAGAAGGTGAGAAACGTGCCGCCATAGGGGATGAGCCCGCCATGCACCACGATGCCATTCATCGCCGCCGCCATGCCGTGCTCGCGCACCCCCCAGTGAATGTAGCGACCGCTGTAATCGCCGGGCCGCACCTCCCGCAGATCCTTGGCAAGGGTGTTGTTCGACGGGGTCAAGTCGGCCGAGCCGCCAATAAGTTCGGGCACCACTCGGGTCAAGGTGTCGAGGACTGTGCCGGAAGCCTGACGGGTCGCGATCTTGGCGTTCGTCTTCCGAAATTCCTCGCAGATTTGGGCGATCGTCCGGTCCAAACCCTGGGGCAATTCGCGGCGCTGACGGCGCAGAAATTCCCGTCGTTTGTCGGTGGGAAAAGCATTCAGCCGCGCCTCCCACGCCTCGCGATGAGTGGCGCCGCGCGCCCCGGCGGCGCGCCATGCGGCGACCACTTCATCGGGCACGACAAAGGGCGGTGCCTCCCAACCGAGCCGCTCGCGCGTCGCGGCGATTTCGGCCGCACCCAGCGGGCTGCCATGCGCCGCCGCAGTACCGGCTTTGGTCGGCGCGCCAAACGCGATCAACGTGCGACAGGCGATCATGCTCGGCCGGTCGCTTTTATGCGCGCGCTCGATGGCGGCCGCGATTGCGTCGGTGTCGTGACCGTCGATCCGCTCGGCGGCCCAGCGATGCGCGCGAAAACGCTCGATCTGGTCGTCGGAGACGGCGAGGCTGGTCGGGCCATCGATCGAGATCGAATTGTCGTCGTAAAACACGATCAGCTTAGAGAGGCGCAGATGCCCGGCGATCGACAGCGCTTCGTGGCTGATCCCCTCCATCAAACAGCCGTCGCCGCAAAGCACATAAGTGTGGTGGTCTACGATTTCGTTGCCGAATTGCGCCGCCAGCAGGCGTTCGGCAAGCGCCATTCCGACCGCATTGGCGAGCCCCTGGCCGAGAGGCCCGGTCGTCGTCTCGATGCCGGTTGCGTGGCCACGCTCGGGATGTCCTGCGGTGCGGCTGCCGAGCTGCCGGAAATTCTCGATCTCGGCCATCGTCATGTCGGGATAGCCGGTCAGATAGAGCAATCCATAGAGCAGCATCGAGCCGTGGCCGTTCGACACCACAAAGCGGTCGCGGTCGGGCCAGTCGGGGGCGTGCGGGTCGTAGCGCAGGTACTTCGTAAACAATACCGTCGCGATATCGGCCATGCCCATTGGCATACCGGGATGCCCGGACTTTGCTTTTTCGACCGCGTCCATCGCGAGCGCGCGCAACGCGTCGGCCATGCGCCGCAATTTTGGGTCGCGAGGTGCCGGGAGCGGATCCTTGGCGGTGGTGGAGGCGGTGGCGTCGGTCATTCCGGCAAGATAGGCACCACGGCCGCGGGAGCAAGCACGGCGGCGAACGAGCCCCGCAGATCACGAGGAAACCGCGCCGAGGGACATCGTACGGCTTTGCCGTTTTCTGCAACCAACAGTGGCATTCGAGCATCACGGTCGGCTGCATCTACAGCGAATCTGCAGCGAAACTCTTGCCCAGGTTGTGTCGATAACGATAACGAGCTCGATCGCCAAAGCGACACTCTGCGGGGTGCCCGTGCGGCAAGTGCCAGGGCTTTACTACCGGATTGCGGCTTTTCTTCGCGCATCGTGACGCCTGGTCGGCTACCTGACGCGGCAAAACCGTGGGATAGACCCTCCATTAACGGCGAAATCTGCGGCATGCGAGGCGGGCTTGGCGACGCCAAGCCCGCAGAAATCGCGTCCTGTGGATGCTATCCGTAGTTAGGG
>JAFAHP010000712.1 GCA_019237175.1 Alphaproteobacteria bacterium | reverse complement strand
GATCGCCCGAGGCATGCCGCTAAACGGAGCCGATCGCGCGCCGCTCGCGGCGATCGAGGCGGGCGAACGAGCGACGTTATTTGTGCCGCGCGCCGAGCCGCGGTCGGCGCGCAAGGCGTGGATCGCGGGCACGGTCGAGCCCTCCGGCATCGTGGTTGTCGACGATGGTGCGGCATTGGCATTGCAGCGGGGACGCAGCCTGTTGCCGGCTGGGGTTATCGCGGTCGAAGGAGTATTCGAGCGCGGCGACGCCGTGATCGTCCGCACCCGGGCCGGTGCGGAGGCGGGCCGCGGTTTGTCCGCTTATTCGAGCGCGGACATCCGCCTGATCGCCGGACACAAGAGTAGTGAAATCGCCTCCATCCTCGGCTACCGTGGACGCGATGAGATCATCCATCGTGACGATCTGGTGGTGACCGAGAGCCGATGATGCCCAACCCTTCAGCGGCCGGGACTTGGCTGGCCAATCGCGCGCCGGCATCGCAACCGAACCTCGCGGAGACGATGGCCGAGATGGGCCGTCGCGCGCGCGAGGCGGCCGCGGTCGTGGCGCTGGCCGGGCCCGAATCCAAGAATACCGCGTTGCGCGCCGCCGCCAAGGCCGTGCGTGCAAGCGAAGTCGAGATTCTCGCCGCCAACGCGCGCGACCTCGCCGAAGCCGAGGGCGAAAAGCTCGCTCCGGCGTTGCGCGACCGGCTGGCCCTCGACCCCAAGCGGCTGGAGGCGGTCGCCGCGGGGCTCGAAGCGATTGCCGAGCGACCCGATCCGGTGGGCCGCTCGCTAGCTCGTTGGTCCCGGCCAAACGGGCTCAACATCGAGCGGGTGGCCGTACCCCTCGGTGTTGTCGGCATCATCTACGAGAGCCGGCCCAATGTAACCGCCGACGCCGGGGGTTTGGCACTCAAATCGGGCAATGCCGCGATCCTGCGCGGCGGCTCGGAGAGCTTTTATTCGTCGCGCGCTCTCGTTGCGGCGTTGGCCGACGGGCTGCGTGCCGCGCGATTGCCGGAGGCCGCGATACAGCTGGTGCCTACCCGTGACCGCGCCGCGGTCGGGATCATGCTCGGCATGAGCGGCGTCATTGATATTATTGTTCCGCGCGGCGGGGCGTCGCTGATCGAGCGGGTCCAGCGTGAGAGCCGGATACCGGTCATCGCGCATCTCGAAGGGTTGTGCCATACCTATATCCACGCCGCTGCTGACCCTGAGAAGGCGCGTCGGATCGCGCTGAACGCCAAGATGCGCCGGGTATCGATTTGCGGCGCTACTGAAACCCTGCTGGTCGATCACGAGGTCGCGAGGACAATCCTGCCGCCAATCCTCGCCGATCTGCACGCCGCCGGCTGCGAATTGCGCGGCGACCCCCAGGTCCTGGCACTCCATCGTGAGGTCAAGCCGGCAACCGAACAAGATTGGCGGACCGAGTATCTCGACGCGATCCTCGCTGTCCGCATTGTCGACGGCATCGGCGCGGCGATCGCCCATATCGAGCGCTTCGGCTCGCATCACACCGACGCAATCGTTACCGAAGACACCGGCGCGGCGGAGCGGTTTTTGCGTGAGGTCGATAGCGCCATCGTGCTGGTCAATGCTTCGACCCAATTCGCCGACGGCGGCGAGTTCGGGATGGGGGCGGAGATCGGGATTTCGACACAACGCCTGCCGCCGCGCGGCCCGGTTGGCGCTGAGCAGCTGACGACCTACAAATATCTGGTGCGCGGAAACGGCCAGGTGCGCCCCTGAGCAACACCTCGATACCCGAAAGAACCCCGCTCTTCCCTCTCGGGGGGCGAGGGAAGGGCTCAGCGCTGCGGCGATGGAAGGGTGAGGCGGGACTTTCCTCGGGCCGCCGGAGCCCCCCAACTCACCCAGGCCCTCTCCGCCCTCCAGGGCGGGGAGGGGGTCAGGCGCGGCACCGCCGTATCGGGCTGTTGGGCGGGTCTTTCAATCCGGCGCATGGTGGGCATCTGCATCTAAGCCTGGCGGCACTGCGGCATCTCGGCCTCGACGAGGTCTGGTGGATGGTGTCTCCGCAAAATCCTCTGAAGCCGATTTCGGGTATGGCCCGGTTCGCCGACCGCCTGCGGCAGGCGCAGCGGGTCGCGGCCGGCCACAAGCGCATCCGCGTGACCGATATCGAAGACCGGCTCGGCGGCTCCTACTACACCGCGGACACGTTGAAGCGACTGACCCGGCGCTTCCCGCATCGGCGCTTTGTGTGGCTGATGGGCTGCGACAACCTCGCACAGTTGCCGCGTTGGGCGCGGTGGACCGAGATCTTCCGGACCGTGCCTATCGCCGTGTTCGATCGCCCTTCATATGCTCAAAGGGCGCTTGCCGGAATGGCCGCTCAGCGTTTCGCTCGCCGCCGTGTTCCGGAAAATACCGCTCGGCGGCTGGCCGAGACAAAACCGCCGGCGTGGGTGTTTTTTCATACGCCCCTCGATCCGGCCTCTGCGACGCGGATCCGGTCGGGGCGGGACAACCAGCCAACGCTAACTCAAACGGAGCAGAAACTCAAATTGACTACGATTACTTCGCTATCTTCTCGCGCGCGTCTCCACGGTTCTGCGGCAACCGAGCCGCGCGCCATCCTCGACCTCGTCCTCAAGACGCTCGACGACGGAAAAGCGGAGGAGATCGTTACGATCGATCTCGCCGGCAAGACCACCATCGCCGATTACATGGTGATCGCGACCGGGCGGTCCGCCAGGCAGGTCGGGGCATTGACCGAGCATCTTGAAGAGGCACTCTCGCGCCGGATAAAAATTTCCATCGAAGGCAAGGAGCAGGCCGACTGGGTGCTGATCGATGCGAGCGATGTGATCGTGCATCTGTTTCGGCCCGAAATTCGCGCCTACTACAATCTCGAAAAGATGTGGGGGACAGCCTTTCCCGACGCCGAGTTGGCGCGCCAATAGGGTGGGAGTCGGCTGATCCATCTGCGCATTGTAGCGATCGGGCGACTGCGCAGCGGGCCGTTCAAGGATTTACAAACCTTCTACGCGGCAAGGATCCTGCCGTCTCCGACGATTGTCGAGCTCGAAGCAAAGCAGCGGCTGCCGCCCGCGATGCTGAAATCGCGCGAGGCTGGCCTCATTCTCGGTGCCTTGCCGGCGGCAACGCCGCTGATCGCCCTCGACGAGCGCGGCAGTCCCTGGTCAAGCCGCGAATTGGCAGGCCGTCTTGCAAATTGGCGCGACCGCGGTGCCACAGAGCTCGGCTTTGCCATCGGCGGCGCCGAAGGGTTGGGCCCGGCCGTGCTCGACCGCGCTGCGGTGGTACTGTCCCTCGGTGCAATGACCTGGCCGCATTTCTTGGCGCGCGCCATGCTTCTTGAGCAGCTCTACCGGGCGCAGCAGATCCTTGCCGGACACCCTTACCACCGCGAGTAAAGAGCGGCGCATAGTCAGATCGCGGAACCGCCAAAGAGCGACCGTTGCGGTTGGTCTCAGAGGATCGGCGGGCTCCCCGACTACTCGAGCTGCAACATCCGATCAAAGACGGATCCCGGCTAAGCGGGCGGGTTGTCGACGCGAGCCATGGACCGGTGCGGGATGTTGTCGTGATGCCAGCAGATCAGGACGAGTTTCCCGCTGTATTTAGGCTTGCCGAGGATATCGTGTGCCGCGCCTTTTGTGCGCGCTTTATTCGAGCGACGACGACGGTCTCAGCACCCGTCGGCTATGGGCAAATCGACGATGTGCGAGGTTGCGGCCGGCGAGCCGATGATACTCGCCGGGTCCGCGCGCCGCAGGGTTTCGTTTGCAAGGGAGCTGGCGTCGTCCATTACTCTAAGCCAGTGGCCGATTAGGCGCTTTCCCCCTCCACGGATGGGGGCGGCGGTCCGAGCGGCAGCAGTACACTACGGACGACGACGCCATACCCGCGGATGCGGCCGATCATGATGCCGTCGCCCACGCTTTCCCAGCGGATCGGCCCGGCGCGCATCTCGGCTACCCAAGCCTCGGCTTCCTTGAAAGCGGCCTCCCGGGTCCAATGGAGCTGCCGGCTCCCGCGCACTGCGCCAAATACATCGGCGCTTCCAGCGGGAAAAATCATCGCTGCCCAGCCGCGCCGCTCCTCGCCTTCACTCACAGCTCTTCTCCCTGGTCGCACATCGCGCGGAAAGGCCTGTCACCCTACGCGACGCGACGCGCCGACCAGCGGCCGGCGCCAAATTGGCTCTTGTTGACGACGCCGGCGTTTTGGGCACTGGCGGCGCCGAGCGCTGCGGTGCCGCTCATCTGCCCGCCATGGGCCGCGCCATCGAAGAGATAGGAGATTGTGCTGCCCTCGTAGCACGTGGTGAAGCTCAGCTGCACCATATCGCCGTGCAGCGCGCCCTCGACCGGTCCGTCAAAGCCCGACGACCGCTGATGGCCGACGAGATGGGCACCCTGCTGTTCGAGTGTAAGGCGATGAACCCTGGCACCGTGCAGGAAATCGATGCGCAATTCCCATTCGCCGCCGATGTCGATAACGCTGGGCGAAACGGATTTGCCCGCAGCGGAGCGCGACCGGTCGAGGATTGCGGCGACCGCCTCACCAATCTGCGCCGCTTCGCCCGGCTGAAGCTGGAAGGGATCGATCTCGATCGAATTTGCGGTCGCCGAGTTATCGTCGAGCATGATCCTTGGCTCGCCTGCGAGCGCCTGCCGGCGCAATTCGAGCCCGTCGATCGGGTATCGCGCGGTGTCCCACAAAAGGCGTAGCCGCGGCACGAGGTCCACGCCCGCCGGCTCGACAACCTCGCTGTCCGCTGCCGGCAGCCGCCCGACCCGCTCCGCGATAATCGCGATGTCGTCATGCCATATGCGTCTCTCGGCGGCGTGGTCGCGTTCCTCGAACCAGTATTCGACCGCGGTCAACACGCCGATGATGTCCTCCTTTGACACTTTCATCGGCCGGCCCAGCGCCTGGTGCGGGGAGGCATTGCGCCAGGCGGCCTCGACAAGCCGCTTTGCCCCAAGGAGCAAGCCACTGGTTTGCGGGCCGCGCAGAAATTTTCCGCCGCTGTAGACAACGAGATCGGCGCCGCGGGCAAGCCATGGGATCGGTCGTTCGAGATGCTCCGAGGCGGCGTCGACCAGGATCGGAATGCCGCAGGGCCGCATGATCGAGGCAAATTCTTCGAGCCGCACAGGACATAGATGCTCCTGCTTGCCGAGCAGCACGACCAGAGCCACCGGTTCTTCCAGCGCCCGCTCCACATCCTTCCTGGTATCGATCTCAACGATATGACAGCCGATCATGCGCACCGCCTGGTCATAGGCAAACCTCTGGGTGCGCGGAATGATCACGCGGTTGACCATGCCGTCGGTAAACGGCAGGCGGAGCATCTTGACCGGGTCGTTGCCGGCGACGCAGGCGGCCGTGCCGAGCGCCACCGCGGCGGCGCTGCCGCAGGTAACGATGCCCCCTTCGGCGCCGGTGAGTTCGGCCAGGCGGCGGCCGGCCGCCTCCATCAATTCGTCGAGGTTGACAAACCAGCGCGACGCCTCGGCCATCGCCGCCTGCACTGGCGGCAGCATCAAGCTGCCGCCATGCAGCGTGCGTACGCTACAGCAGTTGATGAAGGGCCGCACGCCCAGTGCCAGATAAGGGTTGCAATTGGCGCTCATGATTTCTCCGACGGGCAATCGCCGTCATTATACCCGCCATCGCGATTGTCAGAACCGAGAAGCGGGAGTGATTGGGCGATCGGATGTGTTTCTCTTATCGGCTTATGTCGATGATCGGGAGTAGGAAATGGTTGAAGGTCAGGAAAGCAGGGACCGGTCGGCCGGCGAAGGCAATGGTATGGCTGTTGGCATCAACCAGGCGACCGAAACGCTTGAAAAGCTGCGCACGGTCGTCGATCAGGCGACGCGCTCGATCAAGGATCTGACGCAGGTCAGCGAACAGTGGGCACAAGAGGCCCGGGGCCGCGCTCGCGAAGTCGCAAAACAGCTGGGCGAGCAAGGCGACTGGGCGACCGGCAAGCTCTCCGAGACGGTGGAGCACAATCCGCTGACGAGCTTGGCGATTGCGTTCGCGCTGGGATTTTTGGCGGGGAGCCTGATCAAGCGCTGAGCGATGCGGCCAGAGCGGCGGTTGATCGCCGTCGGCACAGGCGCTATGTCGTAAGGGGTGAGCGGCGGCGCCCGTCAAATCCCTGCATTCCACCGCGAAAAAGCACTCGTGCTGTTTTCCGGAGGACAGGATTCGACGACTTCTCTCGCCTGGGCGCTGGCGCGGTTTGCCGAGGTCGAGACGATCGGCTTTGACTACGGCCAGCGTCACCGCGTCGAACTCGACTGCCGCATCGCGGTGAGCGACCGGCTGCGCCGCGAGTTTCCGGATTGGGGCGCCCGGCTCAGGACCGATCACCTAATCGATTGCTGTGTGCTCGGCCGGATCAGCGACACGGCGCTCACCCGAGAAGCGGCGATTTCTTTTGGCGCGAGCGGATTGCCGAACACCTTTGTTCCCGGCCGAAATATTGTGTTTTTCGCGCTGGCGGCCGCGCTCGGATACCGGCGCGGTATTCGCCATCTGGTCGGCGGCATGTGCGAGACCGATTTCTCGGGCTATCCCGACTGCCGCGACGATACGTTGAAGGCGTTGCAGGCGACGCTGTCGCTCGGCATGGATCATCGGTTTGTAATCCATACACCGCTGATGTGGCGCGATAAGGCAGCAACCTGGGAACTCGCCTGGGAACTCGGCAACGAAGCGCTCGTCGAACTGATCCGTAACGAAACTCACAGCTGCTATCTGGGCGACCGCGGCCATTCTCATCAATGGGGCCATGGTTGCGGCGTCTGCCCCGCCTGCGAATTGCGCCGCGCCGGCTGGGAAGCCTTTACCGCGCGCCGCCGCTGCGGGCCTGTCGACCGAAGTCCCGCGCCTTAAGCATGATCAGTGGCGAGGGGCCGACAAGGTCTCAAAGATAAACGGTAAACTGCTGCAGCGCCGCATTGACGGCTGGCACCCCCATCCATAAGTTCCGGCGCGAGAAACGACTCGCCTGTGGGTCGTATCTCTACGCAACGAGGAATGGCGCAATGAAGCCGACGCGGCGCCCGCAAAACCCATGTTTCTCGTCCGGCCCCTGCGCGAAGCGGCCGGGGTGGGCGCCGGCGGCTTTGGACGCCGCGCTGGTCGGACGCTCGCACCGTTCCGGCGTCGGTAAAGCGCGGATCGTCGAGGTCGTCGACCGTTCGCGTGCGATCCTGGGGATTCCCGCCGATTGGCAGGTCGGTGTCGTCGCCGGATCGGACACCGGCGCGATCGAGATCGCAATGTGGTCGCTCTTGGGCGCGCGCGGCGTCGACATGCTGGCTTGGGAGAATTTCGGCGAAGGCTGGGTTGAAGATGTCAAGCGGCTGAAATTGCCCGATGTTCGCGTCTTGCACGCCCCGTATGGCCGGCTCCCCGATCTTCGCGAAGTCGACGCCGCTCGGGACGTGGTCTTTCCGTGGAACGGCACCACCGCCGGGGTGCGGATCCCCAACGGCGATTGGATCGCCGCAGACCGGCTTGGGCTTGCGATTTGCGACGCCACCTCGGCGGTGTTTGCGATGCGCCTCCCGTGGGACAAGCTCGATGTCGTCACCTGGTCGTGGCAGAAGGCGCTCGGCGGCGAGGCGGCGCACGGGATGCTGGCGTTGTCGCCGCGTGCGGTCGAGCGGCTCGAGAGCTATGCTCCGCCCTGGCCATTGCCCAAGCTCTTCCGGCTGACGGCAAAGGGGAAATTGATCTCCGGCGTGTTCCAAGGCGAGACGATCAACACGCCATCGATGCTCTGTGTCGAAGACGCGCTCGACTCGCTGCTCTGGGCCGAGTCAATTGGCGGCCTCGACGGGCTGATCGCCCGCTCGGAAAAAAACCTTTCGATTGTCGCCGCATGGGCCGAGCGGACCTCTTGGATCGAGTTTTTGGCCGAGGATCCGGCGACGATTTCCTGTACCTCGCCGCAGCTCAAGATTGTCGAACCCTGGTTCCTAGCGCTGTCGGCCGACGAGCGTTTCCACACTGTGCGTTCGATGACGGCGCGGCTCGAGAGAGAAAGGGCCGCCTATGATATCGCCAGCCACCGTGCCTCGCCGCCCGGGATCCGGATTTGGACGGGTGCCACGGTCGAAGCCGGTGACGTGGAGGCGCTGATGCCATGGCTCGACTGGGCATGGGACGAGCAACGCCGCACCCCGAAGGCCGCGTAGATGAATGCATGGCGCCGGCTCGGGCACCCGGCCGCAAACCTGTCGGGAGTTTATCGCGCAAGACTGCAAAGCGGGCGTGCTTCGCGTCTTTCCTGCGGAGTTTCTGGACCTCCCGGTGGGCGACATTTTAGACGCCGCGCGAGCGGGTAACCGTGCCGCGCAAACGGCGAGGAAACTGTTGTTCGATACCCGGTTTCGCAAATAATCCTGGGCGGACAGTCGGAGCTCACCATGTCGTCGATCATATTCAAGACAATACGGATGCTCGAAGAGGCTAGACTACATTATTTTATCGAACGGAGCCGACCGGACTCGATTCGGTTATCGGTGACCATGGTCGGACAGCGAGTAGAAATTGATGTTTTTGAGGACGATCATATCGAGGTTTCACGCTTTTTCGGGGATGAGAGAGTTGAAGGCGGCAGCGAATTGCTCAACCAAATCATAGAGTGTTCTTAAATATGTTGCCGCGTAAAAACGAGAGTCCGGGAAGCCGCCTCTAGCGAAAGTCGGTCATCTCTGTGAGTCAATCTCTCCAGGAAACGGAGTACCTATGCCGAAGGTTTTGATTTCTGATGATTTAAGTCCGCGAGCAGCGGAGATTTTGGCGGCGCGCGGGATAGAGGTTGATATGC
>JAFAHP010000709.1 GCA_019237175.1 Alphaproteobacteria bacterium | reverse complement strand
ATCGGCGAATTGCATCAGTCGCTGGCGGCCGGTGTTACGACGGCAGCGGCGCTCGTCGCGGGCTATATTGCGCGGATCGAAGCGCACGACCGCGCCGGCCTGTGCATCAATGCCGTCCGCGAGATCAACCCCGACGCGGCAGCCATTGCCGCCGGGCTTGACGCTGCGCCCCGGGCTTCACTCCGGCCGTTGGCCGGGATCCCGATCCTGATAAAAGACAATATTGTCACGGCCGACAGCCAGCACACGACCGCCGGCTCTTTGGCCCTGGCCGGCGCGCGTGGGCGCCGCGACGCTACAATCGTCGGTCTGCTGCGCGAAGCGGGTGCGGTCATACTCGGCAAAGCCAATCTGACCGAGTTCGCCAACATCCTCGCGATCGACATGCCAGCGGGCTACAGCTCGCTCGGCGGTCAGGTAAAAAACCCTTACGCGCCGCAGCTGGACGGGCAAGAAGTGCCAATCGTCTCCCCCGGCGGGTCGAGTTCGGGATCCGCGGCGGCGGTTGCTGCGGGGTTGGCGGCGGCGGCGATCGGCACCGAGACGTCGGGCTCGCTATTGTCGCCGGCCGGTCAATGTGGCCTCGTCACCGTGAAGCCAACGGTAGGCCTCCTCAGCCGCGCCGGCGTCGTGCCGATTGCCCACAGCCAAGATACCGCGGGCCCGCTGACCCGCACCGTAAGCGACGCAGCGCTGCTCTTAAATGTGCTGGCGGCGCCCGATCCTCTCGATCCCGTGACGGCGGGCCTGCACCGCTCGCGGAATTATGCGGCGGCACTTGATCGGGACGGATTGAAGGGGGCCCGCATCGGCGTGGCCGGCGACGCTGCCGACCCCGGCAATGATGTCTATTACGGCCCGTTGCCATCGCGCGCTGCCGCGGTCATGGCCCAGGCGATCGAAGCAATCGCAGATCTCGGCGCCACCATCGTGCACGCGAATCTGCCGACCGCGGGGTGGATCGGCGGCCCCGGCACCGAAATTGCGATCCTCAATCGCAACCGCCGCAGCCGCGACTGGCTAAGGCCGGTGCGTCGACCGCTCGTTTTCATTTATGAATTGAAGCACGATCTCGAGCTTTATTTGCGAGACTGGGCGAGCGAGACTGAAATGCGCAGTCTCGCCGACATCATCGCCTTCAACGCCGCTCATGGTGAGGATGCGCTGCGCTTTGGCCAGGACCTGTTTCTCGCGGCCGCCGCGACGCGCGGTGATCTAAGTGAAATCGAGTATGTTGCGGCGCGCCAAATGGATCTGCGCTCGGCCCGCGTCCTCGGCCTCGACGCCTATATCGATCGGCATCGCCTCGATGCGGTGCTGTTTCCGGGCGCTGCGGGTGCCGCGATCGCGGCCAAAGCAGGGTATCCGAGCGTCGAGGTGCCGGCCGGCTTTGTCGGCGGCGACGAGGAGCCCGAATATCCCTTTGGCGCCACGTTTACCGGCCGCGCGTGGAGCGAGGAGACGCTGCTGCGCTTTGCCTACGCCTTTGAGCAGGCCACTCAGGCGCGCCGCCCGCCGCCGGTCAGCTGAAGATCTCGATCGAGCCATCGAGCGCCATCAACCCGGTGACGACGGTCAGGTCGGGGTGGCGTTCGGCGACTTCTTCGCGGAACTCGGCCAGCGCCTTTTTGTGTGTTGCGGTCTCGGCCTCAGGGTTGGCGACGCTCTTTGGCCCATAGGCTATCTTGGCGGCGCCGCAGTCGCGATGGTCGATCGCGATGATCTTGTTGATGCGGTGCAGCTGGTATGAGGTTTTGGTGTTGTCCCAAAACGCCGGTCGCCACGCCTTGAATTTTGGGGCGACGACGGCGATCGCCGCCCCCGCGATGCAGAACTGGCTGTATTTGCCATCGAGCCCGAGCCCGTCCATGTATTTGTAGACGGGCGCGACCATGCGCGGATCGATGCAGGACAGCAGCATCGCATCGTACTTGCCTTCGGCGGCGCGAGACGGCAACCGCCAAGACGCCGCGATGCCGAGGGCGCCGAGAGAGCGCAGCAGGCGGCGACGATCTATCCGGCTGAAGCAGAGCGGATTGCGACAACAAGGGGCGAAAACAGGACGCATCGATGCTCTCCTTGCAGGCCGCCGTGAAGACGGCCGGCCGGACCGCCGTGGGTTACGTCGTCGTTGTGGCAGTCTGGAAAAACGCTAGCAAAACGGCTTGACGATCCGCTACGCGAATTTGTTCGATGGACAGCGACTGCGCCGGCGTCAGTTCGCTGATCCAAATACGCGGCTGATCTGCTCGCGGCCACCACTAAATATTGATTCCGACATAGTTAAAATTTTTCCAGCATTATACAATGTTGACGCGATGCCGTCTTTAGATAATCTAACGATGTTCAAATCACGATGGACCGCTCGAATGTACTACTTTCGGGGGGCAGCGATTGCATTGGCACTGAGTCTGGTTATTGTTCCGCCGAGCCTGGCGGGCAAGCGAAAAGCGCCCACGAGTTCACCGCGAGTGACCGAGGTGAGCCCGCTTGACCGCGTCGCCTTCGCGGTGGACGGAGCCGAATCGAGCCATGGCGCCAACCAGGCGATGTGGCGGCCGGACATCACCGGTCCCGAGGGCCCGATGCAGATCAGCCAAGCGGCCGCCAGCGACGTTGGCGGGGGCGACCGATTTGATCTCGATCAGAACCGGCAAATCGGGCGCGCGTATCTGTGGCAACTTTACCGGCGCTACGGTAATTGGCCCGACGCAATTGCGGCCTACAATTGGGGGATCGGCAATCTCAACGCGTGGGTCAACTCAGGACGGCCCGCCGGCGGCCTGGTCCCGGGCGTTGCCGCTTATTTGGGTCGTGTCTTGCACGACAGCGGTCTCTGTCGGGAGGAATCGGCCACCTCTCAGCGGCAGGCGGCGCCGACAACCCTCAGCTGCGATTATGCAGCCGCCTGGGTGGGCGTCCTCGGCAATCATGCATTTTCTCCCGACATAGGTTCTGCGGTGTTTTACAATCGGCTCAATCAGGCGATGCGTCTCGCGATGGAGCATGCAACATCGAGATAGGAGGCGGATTTTAGATTTAGAGTATCCCGCCTGATGCCCATCGCCCGACAAGAAGCGCCAGCCGGAGGGCTATGTTCCACATCAGCAATCCAAGTGCGATGTTCGAGAGAATGGCGGTCGACAGTGGTAATTTCTGTTCGACCTGGTGCGGTTGCATCAAACTTCTCCGCCGTCGTCGGCGCTAGCCGGCATGTCCGGTTTGCCGCCACCGGTTATCAGCAAAAAATACACCATTCAGCTATCAAACTGGAATTCCAGCATCTTTCCTGAATGAGCCGGCGGAAGTGTAAAATGTGGCGACGTTCTCGTACTTAAGGGTCACACTTGATTAAGCAATTCTGCAACGAGAAGCGGATAAAACTGTTTGTGGAGGCGCGCTCGCCTAGGGAGCCCGCCGACGGGGAATTTAATGCCTGAAATTCTAGCGATCCAAATGGCGGCTCTCCTATTGGCCTTGCTCAGCATCGGTGCCGCGGACTTTGTCCATCATGGCGGGCGGATCAGCCAGGCTTTTCACTCACTCTGGGTATCGTCGTCGATCGTGGCAATGTGCCTGCCGATCCTGGTTTGGTTGGCGGGCATTTTTGTCGGTCAGGGCGCGATCGCATGGGGCGTCGTTGGCGTGCTTGAAGCCGCCCTGTTTCTCGGTCTCTACCGCAATCTCAACAACCTTCCAGCGGGCCGCAAACTCGGGCACGGCTTGCCACCGCCGGCCGAACAACCGCAGCCGCCGCGTGCCGGCTAAATCAAGGGCGGCGCCGCGGGAGGGTCTGTTCGGCGCCCGCCGCGTTCAAGCAGCGGTGAAACCCGCCGGAGCCGGTTCGTCCTTGTCAAAGTCGAACTCGACCTTGGCGCCGTGCGGGTCATGGAAAAACAGCTGCCAAATCCCGCCGCCCGGCAGACGCCGTAACTCGTGGTCGATACCCTCGCGGTTCAAGGTTGCGACGGTCCCCGGCAGGTCCTTGGCGGTAAACGCCATATGGTCGAGCACACCGGCGCGCTCCTTGGGCAACGGATTCTGCTGGATAACGTGCAAAATCGCGTGGTCGCTGCCTTCGGCGTAAAGCCACCAGCCGGGAAATTGGAACGGCGGCCGCCAGCCTACTTTGAAACCGAAGAGATCGCAGTAGAAATGACGAGTGGCCTCGAGATCGTCGCTCAACACCGTAAAGTGGTTCATTGCCGCTACGCTCACGCAGGATCTCCCTTGTTTTGCAAAAGGTGACGGCCATCGCAACCGGCCGCTCTCCCTAGCCTAGCTTTGGCAAAAGGCCGGACAGCCGTCAACGGCAAGCGCCGAATTTGCACCGCGCTCGGTAATATGTTCAGCTTTTAGCTTCCGACTGGCCCGTGGCCGGTCCGCCGGGGATGAAACTCAGCCGCTCTCACCGCGAGGCGCCGTGGCGATCTCCTCCCCGCCGAGTCTGGGACTTCGAGATTGCTTCGCTGCGTCCGCAATGACGACGCGGCAGGCGGACGCCGTCCGATAGCCCTGTTTCTTTGGCGACAGGTCCCACCGCGAAAGGCTTCCGCTCGTGCGAAGGACGTTTGGGCGCCGGTGCGCGATGCAGAGCCGTTCTCGCGGATTTGCGCCTTAAGCGCGAGCGCGCCTTTGCCTCTCCGGAGTTTTAGGTGTCTTGCGGGGCCGCGACCGGCCCCACAAGATCCCTGACAACAAACGTGTTTACGATGGCATTGGGCCCATGAAGTCGCGCTTACCGATCTCGATGCCGAGCGAGCGCAGGATGTCGTATGCGGTCGTTACGTGGAAGTAGAAGTTCGGCATCGCGAAATGATAGAGGTAGACTTGGGCGCGGAAACTTCGCTGCTGTCCTCCTGCCGGGATCGTGACCTGCGAATCTTCTTTGCCGTCGAGCTGATCGGGGCGCAGGCCTTTGAGGAAATCGATGGTCTTGTCGATCCGCGACTGCATCCCGGCCCATGAGCTGTCAATATCCGGAAGTTGCGGCGCCGCGACGCCGGCGACGGTTCCGGCACCGAGCGCGTGCACGCAGGTCTGGCGTACTTGCCGCGCCAAGGTGAACATATCGGGATACATCCTCAGATTGAGGACCGTCGCTTCGTCCCATTTCTTTTCGGCAGCGTGCTTTTGTGCCTTGTCGAGCACGCCCTTGAGCCCGCCGAGCAATTGCAGAAACACCGGCACTGAGGCGTGGTACATGCTGATGGCCATGATGGTCCCTCCTGGTCTGGGTTGAGTGTTTAAGCGAGACAGCCGGCATTTTAGCGGCGGCGGCGTGACGCGAAAAGGCGGCAATCGCCAGCGGCAGCCGGCACGGCGCTCGACGACCGCCGCGCCCCGTTCTAGTGTAGGGTTAGTGGCAGCGAGAGGAGAGGTGCCGGGCGTGACCAGAGAACGGCGTCTCGATGCGCGTCAGGTCGAGGAGATTTTTCTCGCTTTTGCCGAGGCGATGCGCGAATTGCCGCCCGACACCGAGGCCGGCCGGCTCGATGCCAATGGCGATTTGCGCCTTGCCCCGGACATCGCGCTCAAATTGCGGACGGCGCGCCGCGTCCGCCAATTCCTGCTGGAGTTGCGGCAGAGCCACAACGAAGATTGAGGCAAAGCGTAGCGCCTCCTCATCGTCCATCGGGGCCGGCAACGATGCCGGCGTCATGCATTCGGCCGATCTCTGCTGAGGATAGTCCCAGCACTTCCGAGAGCACCGCATCGCTGTGCTCGCCGAGCAGGGGCGCCGGCCGTGGCGGCAGTCGCGGCGAAGCGCCAAAATCGAGCGGCAGGCCCGGCAGCAGATACCGCCCGATGCCGGGCTGCTCGACCATCGCAAACAGCGGGTTCGCCTCGGAGCAGCGTGGATCGTCATGCACCAGTTGGCGAAAATCCTGGAACCGGCCCCACAACACACCGGTCCCGGCAAAGGCCTGCCGGATCTCGTCGAGGCTGCGGGCTGCGCACCAGCGCGCCAGTATGGCGGCAATCGCGTCGCGTGCCTCGTACCGTCCGGCCTCCGTGTCGAGATCGACCGCGATCAGCGGGCCGATCATCGCAAGACGGTCGGCAAGACCGGTCGCTTGGCCAAGCGACCGCCATTGCCGCCGCGTTAGTGCGATGATCATCACCCGCTGGCCGTCCGCGGTTGCGAAGTCGCGGCCGAAACTGCCGTAAAGATCGTTGCCGATTGCCGGCCGGACCCGACCGTTGATCTGCACGTCGCCGATATAGCCAAGGTTGCCGACTGTCGCGAGCATCACGTCGGAAAGGGCCGCCGTCACCTCCTGGCCCTCTCCGGTGCGGCTGCGATGCCGCTCTGCGGCCAACAGCCCTGTTGCCAGGTACAGCCCGGCGGCGATGTCCCAGGCCGGCAGCACATGGTTGATCGGCGACTGGCCATGGCCGGTGACCAGCGGAAAGCCGCTGGCCGCGTTGACCGTGTAATCGACCGCGGCCGAGCCGTCGCGGTTGCCCGAGAGGCGCAACACGACGACGTCGGGACGCGCCGCCTTCAGACTCGCATAATCGAGCCCGCGCCGCGAGGGTAGATTGGTCAGCAGGATGCCCCCTCCCGCACCGGGGGCGGTGATGAGGGCATGGGCAATCTCACGGCCCTCGGGCTTGTCGAATGCCAGAGCCAGCGAGCGCTTGCCCTTGTTGAGCCCGGCCCAATAAAGGCTCGCGCCCTCCCTCGTCACCGGCCAACGCGGATAATCGATGCCGCCGCCGATCGGGTCGATGCGGATCACCTCCGCCCCCATCTGCGCCATCGTCATGCCGCCGAGCGGTGCTGCGACAAACGCCGAAATTTCGACGATGCGCAAATCCTGCAGCAGCTCGTTCATGGGCCCATCCTGTCCGCCGGAACCTGCCGCTGCAACCTCAGAGCGCCATAGCGGGTCGCCGCACTGGCGCAGGCCGCGCGCAATCTTATCGTGGCGACCGGCACCAACAGCGCAAGCGCCGCCGCACCGAGACCTCCGCCTGCGTTTGGGCACTCCCGAGCTGCGCTCCCCACCCGAGAAAGCCGCGGGCGAGCCGGCTCACACGGCGGTGCTCAGGCAGCGCCGGCGATAAAAGAGCGCAGCGAGTGCGCTTCGTATTCGATCTCGTCCAGCCTGCTCTTGACCAGGTCGCCGATGCTGACGATGCCGACGAGCCGGCCGTCGCTCACGACCGGCAGATGACGGATGCGGCGGTTGGTCATCTCGGCCATCAGGTCGGCAACGCTGTCAGCCGGACCGCAAGTCGCGGCCGGTGTGCTCATGGCCGCGGCGACCTGCAATGCCAACAGCGCGCTGCCGTGATCGGCCAGTCCATGGACGATGTCGCGCTCCGAGATGATCCCCTCGACAGTATTGCCGTCCTCGCTGACGACGAGCGCGCCGATATTGCGATCGCGCAATAGCGCCAATGCGGTGGCGACCCCATCGCGAGGCCGGATCGTCACGACGTCTCGGCCTTTGCCACGCAGTATCGTTTCGACGTTCATCGGACCCTCGCCAGTTGCAGCAGCCGTGGTTTTAGCTGCAGTTGTCACCAGCTTATGACAAAATGTCGCAGGCGGTGAGGGAATTTCTTTACCGGCGCCTCGAAACCGCCCGCGTCAGGTGCGGGTGGACCACGGCGGCGATGATCGCGATACTTGTTCGTCGGTGATACTCCGCAAAAGCGGAGGTGCGGACTTTCCCCGGTTTGAACGCAGCGCATCCGTCGGGTGTTGCGCTTGGATGCTGCTTCTGCGGGGGACGAACCGTTTGCAGTAGGTCTCGACTGCCGGGAGGAGAAGAATGGCAGCGATCGAAATCGGAAACTTGGCGCTCGACGGCTCGATCGCCGGCGCCGGCCCCCCCTTGCTGTTTCTGCACGGCGGCGACTATGTCGCGCTGAACGCCCGCTTTCTCGAAATCTTGGCGCGGCGCTGGCGCGTCACGGCGCCACGTCATCCGGGCTTTGGGCATTCGGTGCGGCCCGACGGGTTCCGCACCATCCACGATCTCGCCTATCTCTACCTCGACTGGCTCGATCGGCAGGCTGACCCGGTTCTTGTGGTCGGCTCGTCCTTTGGCGGGTGGGCGGCGCTCGAAATCGCCGTGCGCTCGGTCGACAAGATGGTGGGCCTGGTGCTGATCGACGCGGTCGGGGTTAAGTTTGGCGGGTACCAAGACCGCGACATCGCCGACATCTACGCTCTCCCCGAAGACGAGGTACGGCGTCGCACATTTTACGATCCGGCGCGGGTACTGCCCGATTACGGCGTGCTTGGCGACAACGAACTCCTGGCGATTGCCCGCGACCGTCAGGCCGCCGCCTTTTATGGATGGCGGCCTTATATGCACAACCCAGGGCTCAAGCAATGGCTGCACCGGGTGCGGGTGCCGACCCTGGTTCTATGGGGCGAGCATGACGGCATCGTCTTGCCGGAGTACGGCGCCAAGCTGTGCGCCACCCTGCCGACCGCCAAATTTCGGCAGATCACGCAGGCCGGACATTATCCGTACATCGAACAGCCCGAGGCGGTCGCCGATGCGATCGAACAATTCGCAGCCACGGAGGTGAGGCGATGAAGGTCTGGCATTTCAGCGAGATGGCCTATTACCCGGCGTGGCCGCACCTCAAAGACTCCTACCGCGTCGTGATCCCGAGCCGGCTCTTCGACCCGAAGATCGGCGCCGATCTCTACCACCGCTACCTCGACGAATGGGCGCTGTGCGACGAGCTCGACATTAACATTATGACCAACGAGCATCACGCGACCGCGACCTGCGCCGACTCGGTGTGCACGATCCCGATGGCAATCCTGGCGCGTGAAACCAAAAAAGTAAGGCTCTTGGCGCTCGGCATGCCGATCGGTAACCGCAACGATCCAATCCGGGTCGCTGAAGAATATGCGATGATCGACGTGATCTCGCGCGGCCGTTTGGACATGGGCTTTGTCAAGGGTGTGCCGTTCGAGATTTCGCCGGCCAACACCAATCCCGCCGACCTCAGCGGGCGCTTCTGGGAGGCGCACGATCTGATCGTGAAGGCGATGACCAGCCACGATGGCCCGTTCAACTGGGAAGGCACCCATTTTCACTATCGCTCGGTCAATGTCTGGCCGCGCCCGTACCAGGAGCCGCACCCGCCGGTATGGACGCCGGTTCAAAGCGCGGAGAGCGCGAGCGAAGCAGCGGCGCGCGGGATCACGATCGGCGTTCTCAACACCGGCTGGGTGCGGACCCCGGCGATTTTCGAGGCCTATCGCAAAAAGGCCCGCGAGGCTGGCCGTGAGCCGACGCCGGATCGTCTGGCATACATGGCCCTGATCGGGGTGGGTGACAGCCGCGAGGAGGGCCGGCGCCGCGCCGACCAGATCCTCGACTACAGCCGCACCTCCGGCATCGTGGCACCACAATTCGCCAACCCGCCAGGCTATGTCTCGCCGCAGGCGGCCGCACAAATGTTGAAGAGCGGCGGCGCCATGGCGGCGCGGGCGACCCGGGTCCAGACCAAGGATGGGCGCCCGATCAACCCGCGCACGATGACCGTCGACGAAGCGGTCGACGCCGGGCTTTCCTTTGCCGGCACGCCCGACGATGTCTACGATCAATTAAAGGCGTTTTACGACCATGTCGGCGGCTTCGGGCAC
>JAFAHP010000596.1 GCA_019237175.1 Alphaproteobacteria bacterium | reverse complement strand
GCAGCTCTTCACCACGCGATGCCATGGTTTCACCTCTTAGTGTCTGACCGAAAATGAGCGCAAGATCGCCAACCACTTGTCGTCACCCCCGCGGCAGCGGGGGTCCAGGGCCGGCGTGCCGGTCTCGGTCCCCTGGGTTCCCGCTTTCGCGGGAATGACGGGTGTATGTCGACGTCGATGGAAATTTCCGATCAGGCTCTTTGTCCCTATGCGTGTCATGACGCAAAGCCGCGGCACGCGCGATCTGGTACTACCGCAAGACGCCGGACTGAGGATAATACACGGCCGACGGCGGGTCGGCGTGCGCTAATCCTGCCGCCACCTCAGGGCTCATGCCCCAGGAGGACGACATGGGCGTTCGCACCGGCAAGGCCTTTCTTGCATCGCTGCGCGACGAGAGGCGCATCCATATCGACGGCCAGAGGGTCACGGACGTGACGCAGGACCCGCGCTTTGCCGGGGCGGCGCAGAGCCTCGCCGATCTCTACGACATGCAGCATGACCCGACGCTGGCGCCGCGGATGACGTTCGCGTCGCCGGTCGACGGTGCGCCGGTCGGGCTCTCGTTCATCGAGCCGCGGTCGGCCGCGGATCTCGTGCGCCGGCGCGAGATGGTCAAATTGTGGATGGATGCGACCTGCGGCATGCTCGGCCGCAGCCCCGATTTCATGAACATCTTCGTGACCGGGCTGGCGTCAGCAGCCCACGCCTTCGGCGACAAGGACGCGCGCTTTGCCGACAATCTGCGCGCCTATTATGCATTCGTGCGCGATAACGACCTCTGTCTCACGCACACGCTCGTCAACCCCCAGGTCGACCGCTCAAAGCCGGTCGAACGCCAGGACAAGGACCTGGCTGCGAAGATCGTCAAGGAAACCAGCGAAGGGATCGTGATCCGCGGCGCGCGCATGGTCTCGACCCTGGCGGCCTACGCGAACGAGCTTCTCGTCATGCCGTCGACCCACCTCGCGGTGAACAAGGAGGCCGAGCCCTATGCTCTCGGCTTCGCGGTGCCGGTCGCTGCGCCGGGACTGATGTTCGTATGCCGGCCGTCGGTCATCCACCAGAACGCGGCCTCGCCGCTCGACTACCCGCTTTCCTCGCGTTTCGACGAGACCGATGCGATGGCGGTCTTTGAGGATGTCATGGTGCCGTGGGAGCGCGTCTTTATCCACCGCGACCCGGAGATGTGCAACGGTCTCTACGACCGCACCGGCGCCATGCCGCAGATCATGCACCAGTTTTCGACCAAGAACCTGGCGAAGGCCGAATTCATGATGGCTCTCGGCTTTTCGGTCGCGAAGGCGACGAGCATCGATGCGCATCTGCACGTCCAGGGGATGCTTGCCGAGCTGATCCAGTTTACGGAGTTCACGCGCGCGTGCCTCAGGGCGAGCGAGGCCGACGCCGCGCCCGGCGCGTCCGGGATCGTGACGCCGGCGACGATGCCGCTGTGGACCGTGCGCATGATGTACCCAAAGATGTTCGTGCGCATGTGCGAGATCATCCAGACGCTGGGAGCGGGCGGCCTCGTTGCGGTGCCGTCCTACGCCGAGTTCGGCGGGCCGGCGGCCGAGGTGGTGCGCACCTATTACGAGGCGGCCAACGCCGATGCGCCCTACCGCGTCAAACTGTTCCGGCTGGCCTTCGACGCTGCCGTGTCGTCCTTCTCCGGGCGTCAGCAGCTCTACGAGCGCTACTACTCGGGCGACCCGGTGCGGCTCGCCGGCGCGCTGTACACGCTCTACGACAAGGACCCGCACACCAGCCGCATCGCTCAGCTGCTGGAGGCTCTCGAAAGCGGTGCGCGCAGAGGCCGGGAAACAGAGGCCGGGAATAGGGGCGGTCAAAAAAAGCCGTAACGGGATCGCATCGGCCACGTGCCAACGCTCATCGACGGTAATTGACTGGCGTATATGCGGGCCGGTCTCCGCCGCATCTCGCGTCGCCGGAACGTTCCACAGCCGCATTACCTCCGGGTCGCCATCCACCGGGAAAATTGGCTGCGAACCTATCACCGGCGCTGGCCACCTATGCCTAATCGTTGGGCATAAATCACTCGGCCCGATGAGGAGCATCGGGCAGAGTGACCGATAAGACGTCGAACATGTGGAACCGTTTCGACCATGCAGGTAGCATTCGGCACCCGCAGCACCCGACGGATCTTGATCGGTGCGGCGGTACTTCTCAGCCTCGGCATGGGATTACGTCAGAGCCTGGGCCTGTTTCTAACCCCGGTTACCCGCGATCTTGCGTTGACGGCGACAAGTTTCACGCTTGCCGTCGCGATACAGAATATCGTCTGGGGCATATCGCAAGCCCCGGTCGGCGCGCTGGCTGACCGCTTTGGACTTCGCGTCACGATGCTGTCGGGTGCGGCGATCTATGCCGCCGGGCTCGTCATCATGGCAACGGCGGGGGGCGCGCCCTCGTTGCTTTTATCGGGCGTGCTGATCGGCGTCGCCTTGTCGTGTACCGCGTCGTCCTTGGTGATGACGGCGGTCGCGCGCGCGGTGTCGGAGGAGCGCCGCAGCAAGGTGCTGGGGCTCGTCTCCGCGGCGGGATCGCTAGGCACATTGATGATCCCGATGACCACGCAATCCATCCTGGTCGGCCATCCCTGGCGGCTCGGCGCGCTGTTCTTTGTGGCGCTGGCCGTTGCGATGCTTCCCGCCGGCTTTCTCGCGGGCGGAGCCGACCGGATGCCGAGCCGTGCGGCAACGAGAACGTCCATGCGCGCGGTTCTCGGGCAAGCGGCGCGGCATCGTCCGTTCCTGGTGATGTCGGGCGCATATTTTGTCTGCGGTCTCAATTTGGTGTTCCTGACGACGCATTTGCCGACCTATCTGGCGATTTGCGGGCAGGACCCGATCTTGAGCGCCGAGGCCATTGCCGTGATCGGCGGCGTGAATTCGATCGGCTCGATTACCGCCGGCTGGCTCGGGGCAAAGTATCCCAAGCATATTCTGTTGGGCCTGCTCTACATTCTGCGGGGGTTTGTCTTTACCGCCTATTTCGTGATGCCGCCGACCCCGACGAGCACGCTCGTGTTCGCGGCCGCGATGGGCATGCTGTGGCTCAGTGTGGCGCCGCTCGTTAGCGGTCTCGTGGCCGATATGTTCGGCACCCGCTACATGGCCACCTTGCTCGGCATCGCCTTTGTCATGCACCAGGTCGGATCCTCGATCGGCGCCTGGGGCGGCGGCGTTATCTTCGACAGGTTCGGCTCCTATGATCACGCCTGGCAGATCGGCGTGCTGGTGGGCTGTGGCGCCGGCGTCGTCCAGATCCTGGCGGGCGGACCGACTCGCGGCCGCGATCGAATCGCAACGCCGCAGCTTGCCGACGTGCTTCACTGAGAAAGAAGAGTTCGTTTTACCTCTTAACCCACCGATTCGACGGTTCGGACGCTGAAATGCTTTCCCAGACGATCATCGCGGCGAGGGAACGAAGCGGCCTGCTGGCGAATCCGAATTACCTTCGCCTGTGGTTTGCTGGCGGTGTCGGAAACGCGATGCGCTGGCTCGAGCTCCTCGTCGCAGGCATCTTTACTTACGATGCCACCCACTCCGCCTTTCTGGTTTCTGTCGTCACGGTAGCCCGCAGCCTGCCGATGCTGTTTGTTGGGGCGCTTGCCGGATTGGTCGGCGAGGCTCTCAACCGCAAGCGAATACTCGTGACGCAGCTCTTCGTGATGGCCGGGAGTTCGGGGGCGCTTTGTGCGCTCGCGCTGTTTGGACAGTTGCGCGTCTGGCATGTCGCGATGGCCGGCATCGTCACCGGCATCGTCTGGGCCGCAGAGATGGCGGTACGCCGGCGCATGATCGGTGAAGTCGTCGCCAGCGGCCAGGTGGCGGCGGCGGTAGCTTTCGACTCGCTGACGAACAGCGTTGCCCGCGTCTTGGGGCCGCTCGCGGGCGGTGCTGCTTTCGAGCGTCTGGGCATTGGCGGTGCCTATTTTCTTTCGGCGGTTCTGTACCTCGCCACGTGCTTCGTCGTCGCTGGGCTCGGTTTCCACCAACAGAGGAGACCCTTGCGGCTGCACCGTCTCACCGCCGACCTCGCCGAAGGGCTCGCTGTCACCCGCTCCCATCCGGCGATCTTTGGCGTCGTGCTGGTGTCGATCGTTATGAACGTCTTCGGCTTCTCCTATTCGGCACTGATCGCGCCAATCGGCCTTGATGGTTATCGGGTGTCGCCGACCCTGGTCGGCGCGCTTGCCGCCGCCGAGCCGATCGGGGCGATCGCGATCGGCATTGCGCTCTCCGCCGGATGGCTACGGCTCGACGGCAGCCGCGCGCTGCTCCGCGGCTCGCTGCTGTTCTTGGTGGGGGTCGTCGGAATGGCGCTGTCGCCGTGGTACGGGCTCGCCTTCGTGCTGCTGCTGATCGGCGGGCTTGGCACCGCGGCATTCTCCAACATGCAGACGACGCTGATCCTGATCGAAGCGCCAGCGGCGATGCGCTCGCGGGTCATGGGAATCGTAACGATGTGCATTGGCACCGGCCCGCTTGGCGTTTTGGCGGCCGGCATGCTGTCCGAATGGCTCGGGCCTGCGACAGCAATCCTGATCATGGCGGGCATTGGGCTTGCCGGATTAAGCCTCGTATGGACCCGTTTGGTTCGGTGGTGCGTCTAGCGGCGATATCGCGGTGCGCCGGCCAGATTGGGACCCGATCGATGACCGGACTGATCTCACCCTGGGCCACCCGTACTCCGAACTCCTGATGCCTGCCGCACGATAGCGTTCCCAAAACAATGCGCTCCACCGGCATCAACGCTCCCCGCTCCCGGCCGCTGACATCGCTGTACGTCGCCGGACCGTTCAGTATGGGCTATGTCGATTTCTATACCTTCCTGATCCCCCTTTACGGCCTGTCGCTGGGGTTCGATGCCTCCGAGGTCGGGATCCTTGTCGGTGCCCGCTCGATCCTCGCGATGTTCCTGTCGATCCATGTCGGCGTTTTGATGGACCGGTTCGGCACGCGCAAAGTCACGTTGTTCTTCGTCTGGGCCGGAATGGCTTTGGCACCTCTGTTTCCGTTGATGCCGTGGTTTTGGCCCTTATTGCTGCTGCAACTGATCAGCGGCGCCGCGTCTTTCGCCTGGTCGGGCGCGCAGACCCTTATCGCCCAGCTCGCCGAGGGCGACGCGCGATATCTCGGCCGGTTCACCTTTTTTGCACGGCTCGGCTCGACAGCGGCGCCGATCCTTGCCGGCGCCGTCTGGGATTTCGGCGGCGCCTGGCCGGCCTATCTTGTTGGCACCGCGTGGGGCGGGGTGCTGAGCGTCGCACTCCTGCGCGCGCCGGAGGCGAAGTTTTTCGCGCCGCCGCGACACGATGGACCCGGCCGAGCGAGATTCCGCGCCGGCGACGCCTGGCCTCGCGTTTCGGACTACGTCAGCTCGATCATGCTGATCACGATCCCGGCTATTGCGCTGTCGATGGCGATCATGTCGATGCGAAACTCGACCTACAGCGTCCAGACGTCGGTCTATGTCGTTTATCTCAAGCAGATGGGACTGGTCGGCACGACGATCGGCGTTCTGTTCGCTGCCGCCGAGATTGCGAGCGGGTTCGGGGCGCTGTTCGCCGGGCGGGCGATGCGTTTGGGTGATGCGCAGCGTACGATGCTGGGCGGCACCGCGCTGTCGATCTTGCTGATGGCAGGAACACCGCTTTTGGGTGGCATCTTCGCGTTTTTACTGTTGTTCCAGGTCATCCGCGGCTGGCTCGAAGGGGTCATTCAGCCGCTCGTCTTATCGGTGCAAGCGCGGGCAGTCGGCCGCCATCAGCAGGGTGCCGTCGTCGGCCTGCGTCAGACCGGCCAGCGGCTCACTTCGATCGTGATCCCGCCGCTCATGGGTAGCATTGCCGATCGCTGGGGCGTGAACGAAAGCTTCTTTATTCTCGGCGCGCTGATGTTGCTGCTGTGCGCGCCGCTGGCGCTCACGATCCGCCGCATTGGCCGGTTTCGATCCGCAGGCGAGCGAGCCGTCGGCGGCGCAACCGACTGACCCCCGTTCCGGCAGCCGAGCGGCCGTGATCGAGCGGGGGCTCGACGATCACCGATTGCGCTGAACGCTTGTGCGAGGCAGGGCTCCCTGATGAGCGAACGGCGGTCGGCACCGTAGAGGCGAGCTGGTCATCGGGCAGCGAGCACCCGATCAGGTTCAACCGGAATCAGGCATCGAGAAAGGCTAAAATGGCCGCCGATCGAGGGGCGCGTGGGGTTGCTCCAACCCATCGACCGGTATGTTTCTGCCGTTGATCCAATGGGCGCGCGGCGACGCCAGAAAAGCGATGACATCGGCCACCTCCTCGGCGGTGCCGAGACGGCCCATCGGAAAACCGTGGCGGACATAGTCATCAAAATATTCTCGGTTGGCGAGGCGGTAGCGATCCCATCCATTACCCGCGACGAGAATTGAGCCAGGCGAGACCGTGTTCACCCGGATGCCGTGCGGCACAAATTCCAGTGCCCAGCGCTCGGTATCGAAGATCAGCGCCGCCTTTGCCGCGCCGTACTGCCCGGACATTGCAAGCTGCGGCGACCAGCCGGAAATCGACGCCACATTGATGACTGCAGCACCGGTGCGGCCCCGCATATGCGGGAGCGCCAGCCGCATCATCCGTACCGTCTGGATCAGGTTCCGTTCCATGGCGCCGCGCCAATCATCATCGGTACTATCGGCGATGCGCGCTCCGCCACCGCCACCGCCGACGTTGTTGATCAGCACATCAATCCCGCCAAAGGCCGAGACGGCGGCCTGGACGAGCCCTGCCGCCTCGTCGGGCTTGCTGACATCGGCCAGGTGAGCGGCAACCTCAGTGGCGCTCGTGCGTAATCCTGCTGCCGCTTCGGCCAACGGGGCGGCCGCGCGCGCCGACAGCATCAACCGGCAGCCCTCGGCGGCAAACGTTTTGGCAGTTGCCAGCCCGATACCGCGGCTTGACCCGGTGATCAGTACGACCTTGCCTGCGAGTTTGAGATCCATTGAAGCGGTTCCAATATCGAACGGCGGC
>JAFAHP010000566.1 GCA_019237175.1 Alphaproteobacteria bacterium | reverse complement strand
ATCGGGGTGGAGCTCTTCGAAGTAGCGGCATATCGCTATGACGTCGGTAATCGCCGCGCCGCTATCGAGTTCGAGTACCGGAACCGTGCAATCGGGATTCAGGGCACGGAACGCCGGGGTGAATTGTTCGCCGTTGCGCAAATCAACCTGCACGGTCGGCACAGTAAGACCCTTCTCTGCAAGAAAAATGCGCACGCGACGCGGGCTAGGTGCCGTTACACAGTCGTAAAATTTCATGAAGGCCTCCTGAGTGGTTCCCGCCGGAAGTCTCAGCGGCCGCTGACGGTTTCGAAAGCGGTCGTTTGCGGTTGGCGATCAGGCCTCGCAGGCTTTTGGGTTTGGGTCAGGCTCTCAGGCAGTAAACGTGAAGCTGCTGCCGATGCCGCAAAGCACCAGCTTTTCCGGCATCTCCTTGCCGGCGAGATCGATAAAGTACTGCCCGCTGCAGTGCATCGGCATGACATGTTCGAGGTCGAACTTCTGCAGCTCCGCCATGACCTGGCGCAGATAGTCGTCTGGCGTCGGCGCCAGATGAAAGCCCCCGACGAGCGCGTAGATCTTGTCGACCCCGCTGACCTCCTGGGCGCGCCTCAGCCTGTTGATGATGCCGGCATGCCCGCATGAGCTGATCACGACCAGCCCTCGGTCGCCGAGCCGGAAGCAGGTGGCCTGCTCGTGCCAGTGCTGGTCCGGCTGCGGTTTGCCGGCGCGGCTCGGCCGATACTTGAGGACGCCAGCACGCCGCCCAACGCAGCGGAAGTTTGCAGGAAGCGCCTGCGATGCAA
Organism: Alphaproteobacteria bacterium; assembly: GCA_019237175.1. GTDB lineage: Bacteria > Pseudomonadota > Alphaproteobacteria > ATCC43930 > CGMCC-115725 > AP-15. The sequence goes on along the minus strand of JAFAHP010000566.1, from coordinate 3,198 downwards.
CGATGACATGAATTGTCTCCTGTTCAGATGATTTTTCTCTCCCTTAAATCCTCGATCTGCGCCGGGCTGTAACCGAGTCCCCCGAGGATTTCGTCGTTGTGCGCCCCGAGTTCTGGGGCGATGCCGGCATGGGCCGGCGTTTCCGAAAAACGCCACGGCGAGCCGTGCACCTTCAGCCGCTTGCCGTATTTCGGGTAGTCGACTTCGGTCACATAGCCATTGGCCAGCACGTCGGGATCGTTGGAAGCTTCGAGCAAGGTGTTGATGGGCGCCGCAACGATGTCGGCGCCGCGCAGCTTTGCTACCCAGTCGTCACGCGAGCCGGTCGCGAACAACTCGTCGAGCATGCGCAATAAGATTGTCCGCTGTTCTTCGGACGAGACGATCACCCCGAGATCGCCAAAGCCCGCCTTTTCGACAGCTTCGTGAAAGCCGAGCGCCATCATCGCGTCGCGCCATTTGCGCGCGCCGTTCAGCTGGAGCACTAGCGGCTTGCCGTCGTGGTCGTTGAAGCTGGCGCTGAGACCGGGGCGCAGCGGCGTGCCGGTGACACGGGCCTGGCCGGTGACCGGATTGCGGTTGCGCCACATCGCCGTCGTCAGGGTCCAGCCCATCAGACGGATCTGGCCGCCGAGCAAGGAGCAATCGACCTTCTGGCCGATGCCGGTAGCGCGGGCATGGGTGAGCGCGGCGAGTGCCCCGCCAAAGGCCAAAATCGCGCAAGTTTCGTCAGCCACCGAGACGATGCCTGTCTTCAGCGGTTGGCCCGGTGTCGAATAGGCTTCCGCAATGCCGCCCAGCGCCTGGGCCATCGAATCGGTCCCCGGCAGATCGGCATGCGGTCCCTTCGGGCCGTAGCCTGATACCGACACATAGACAAGCCTCGGGTTCACAGTCCGAAGCTCCTCGTAGCCGAAGCCGTTTTTCTCCGCCGCACCAGGCCGGAAGTTCTGCCCGAAGATGTCCGCGGTCGCGACCAATTTGCGGAGGATTTCGCGGCCCTCCGCGCTCTTCAGGTTCAAGGTGACGCTCTTCACGCCGCGATTGTTGGTTTCGAAATAGGTGCTGGGCAGGCCGGGCAGAACGGTCGAGCCGCGCGAGTTGTCGCCAACCTCCGGCACCTCGATCTTGATCACTTCGGCACCGAGATCGGCCATCAGCATGTAAGGCACCGTGCCGGCCTGCGCGGTGGAGCAGGCGACCGCCCTCACACCCTGGAGCGGACCGTATGGCTCAGTCATGGCGCGCGATCTCCTGTCTTGTCTGTCTGTATTTGATTCCACTTATCCCTGCTCGAAAAGGGGATTGGTTCCACGAGCCCGTGCCCGTCGATTCGCAACTGGCGCTCTCCTACCGTGCAAATAGCGGGATGTAATCAGCCTCAGCCGATCTTATGAAAGATGGTCATTCGTCACCGTTTCCGGGGAGGTTCGCCGCGCTCTCGCCAATCCAAGACAGAAAAACTTGCCGCATGATCCGAAGATTGCTAACGCCTGCTCTCGATGGTTTGGGAGACCTCGAGACCAAATCGAGAGAGTCGGGATTCGCCGGGGCACGGTCTTCGGGCGATGTTGCGGCTGTTGCCGATCCTTGTTCTCGCCGCCTGCGCCCAGCAGGGCTATGGCCCGGGAGGGCGGACCGAAATCGGCGCGGAGGGGTGGCGCAGGCCGACGCACTATTATCCGCCGCCGGGGCCGCCCGACGATCCCTGGGGCCCCTATGTCCGCGAGGCTGCTGCGCGCTTCGCGGTGCCTGGGCGATGGGTGCGCGCGGTGATGCATCAGGAATCGGGTGGTGAGCAACAGGCCACCTCTTCGGCCGGAGCCATGGGGCTGATGCAGGTCATGCCCGCAACCTATGAGGGATTGCGGGAGCGTTACCAGCTCGGCGACGATCCGTACGACCCGCACAACAACATTCTGGCAGGCACGGCCTATATTCGAGAGATGTATGACCGGTTTGGCGCGCCAGGTTTTCTGGCGGCCTATAACGCCGGGCCGGATAGGGTTAACGATTACCTGGCCCGGCGAGCCTCCCTGCCGCAGGAGACGGTCAACTACGTCGCTGCGATCGCGCCCAATCTCGGCACCGACGTGCCGCGGTCAGGGCCTTTTGCGGTCTATGCTTCCGCCCGCTCGGGCCGGGCGCAGAGACCGACCGTGGCGAGCTTGGCGGCAGGATGCGACTTGAACGCCGCGTATAATCCAAACTACCCCTGCACGTCTCTGGAGCAGGCCGCCAGGGAACCGGCGTCGATCCAGACGGCTTACGCCCCACAGCTGGGTGCCAATGGCTGCGATCTAAATGCGGCCTACGACCCCAACCATCCTTGCACGTCGCTACCGCAGACGGCGGCCGCATCGTCCCCGGCCTTGGTCCAGCAGGTTGCGGCGAGCCCCCACGTCTTGATGGCATCGGCTGACGACCGCAGCGCGACGGCTGCCGCCCACAGTCGGGTGCCGTCGGCCGCGGCTGCGCCCCTCCCTGCCGAAAAGCCGGCGCCCTCCGGCGGGGGATGGGCAATCCAGGTGGGGGCCTTCAAGAGTCCGGACCTCGCCCGTGCGGTGGCGGAGGGCGCCCGCTCGCAGGCGCCTGACCAGCTCCGCTCCGCTGCGCTCGCAGTGCAGCCGACGGCGCCGTTCGGTAGTACGGTCCTCTATCGCGCCCGCCTCGCCAATTTATCGGCCAGCGCCGCGTCGAATGCCTGCACGCTGCTCAACCAACGCCAACTGCCCTGTGTCGTCGTCCGGCCGGCTGGCGCCTGATCAGGGGGAAACGTTGCAGGAAACCTGCGGCGCCGCGTTGCCGGAAACCGTCCCGATTGTGCCGGCTTCTTCGTAGATCAGCGGGTTCGACGGGGAGTCGGTGCAGAGGATCCCCGAACCGGTATTATTGATGATCTGGTTGCCCGAATTATTGAAGATCGCGACGCTGTTGGTACGCAGAAAGATCCCGTTTTGTTTGTTGCTCTGAATGGTTACCGGCCCCGCTGCGCCCCCTGTGTCTCCCACCGTTACAGTCCCGCTATCGACGTAAATGCCGTCGCCCCCATTCCCTTGGATAATTGCTCCTTGCCGCACCTTGGCGGTGCCGCCTCCGAAAAGAGCAAGGCCATTCAGGGAGTTGTTCGCGACAGCGGCACCTCCCTCCATGAGTGCAGTGCCCCCGGTAAGCGCCTTGACTCCATCTCCGGCGTTG
>JAFAHP010000534.1 GCA_019237175.1 Alphaproteobacteria bacterium | reverse complement strand
CCAAGGTCCGTGCGATGTCGAGCGAGACGCGTGCGACGACAATGATCCTCGGCGGTCTGCCGGTCGTCGTGATCGGTCTCCTCGCCCTGTCCTCGCCCCACTATCTGCAGCCGTTGCTTCATGATGTGCGCGGGTATGTCCTAGACGGCATCGCGGTTGGCATGCTGCTCACCGGGGTGTCGATCATGAACCGGATGGCACGGTTCGAGATATGAGGTTTATTCAACCGCAGGATATTTCTATCAGCCGATGGCTGCCGGCCGGTGTTGGGCTGGACGATTTGATTGCGTGTCTGGCCGCCCTGGCGGTGCTGGCAATCGTCTTCGCGCTGTGGCAGACGTTGCGCCCCAAAGGGGCCTTCGAACGACGCATCGAACAGATTGTCGAGCGCCGGGAGGCGATGCGGCGGCAAGCGGTTGCGGCCGGCACGCGTCGACAGTCGCGACGGCATGTCGGGCTGATGCGCGCCGCTGTCACCGGGCTCCATCTGTTGCGTTCGCGGCACGCTGCCGAAGCGCGGATGCTGCTGGCCCGCGCCGGGCTGCGCTCGCCCGATGCGATGATCGGCTTTCTATTTGCCCGGCTGAGCTTGCCGTCGCTCTTCGCCGTCGCCGCTCTAATGAACAGCTCTCTGCTCAATGTCCTTCCGCTGCCGCACGCGCTTCGCTTCGTGCCGCCAATCGGCGCCGCCCTGCTCGGCTTTCACGCGCCCAAAATCTATTTGACCAACGCCGCCGCCAAGCGCGCCAAAAAATTGCAGCTGGCGCTCCCCGATGGACTTGACCTGATGGTGATCTGCGCCGAGGCCGGGCTCAGTCTCGATGCAACGTTGGCACGGGTATCCCGTGAACTGGCTGAAAGCTTCCCCGAGTTGGCCGAGGAACTCGCGATTACCGCGGCTGAACTGACTTTCTTACCGGACCGGCGCGCGGCGTTCGACAACCTCAACAGCCGCACCGACTCCGATGCCATTCGTGCTCTTGTCAATACCCTTCAGCAAACCGCCAAATTCGGCACACCCTTGGCGCAGTCGCTGCGCATTCTATCGGCCGAATGGCGTGCTCAGCGTCTGACCCGCGCCGAAGAAAAAGCTGCGCGTCTGCCGGCGATGCTGACCGTGCCGATGATCGTCTTCATCTTGCCGACCCTGTTTATCGTGCTGCTGGGTCCCGCGGCGATCAATATGATGGATACCTTCAGCCGGCACTAACGCGCCGCAGCGCCACCCCTTCGTTCCTTTCCGCGTATAGAGGATCGGAGCGATGGTGAATGGCTGTACGGGGACCTGTGAACGGAAACTCTTAGCATCATGGGTCTCGTGATGGGGCACCGCGATGCCATCGAGGAGGTGTCCCCGATGTTCGCTGCGATGCGAGGTCGTGATGTTGGCGCCAAGAGGGGACGGACATCTGCGAGTTTTGCCGCCGTTATCGGGTGCAGCCCGCGGATCGGCTACAAGTGGCGGGCGCGCTGTCAGCAGGAGACCGAGGCTGGTTTGGCGGGGGCGTCCCCGCGGGATGCCAGCGTGGTGTATCAAATTCTTGTAATTAGTCGAAGTATTGTCATTGCGACCCCCGGACAGCCGCCCGCCAGGGCGGGCGTTCCGGGGGGAAGCAATCTCGTGCCGACGCGCTCGTTGTCTTCGGGATTGCTTCGTCGCCTGCGCTCCTCGCAATGACAGCTGCTTTGAGGATTTATGATGCGAACTTCTGGTTCGAGACACCAGCGTCATAGGCCATAATCGATCTGTGCGCTCAGCGGAGACAGGTCCCAACCGACTCCTCTGGCCGAGACATCAGCGAACAAGTGGTCGGGCAATATAGTTCTCGAGATATTTTAAGAATCGTCTGTCAAAGCATTAAAATTATCAATTTTGGCACAGATTCTCGGATCGCTAGGAATTGTTGTTGTCCACGACCAAAAATTGGCAATTTGAAGAGCGCCGCGTTTAACTGATTATTTACGGTTTCTCTCTATCGTTGCCGTGTCAACCGCGCTGACCCAAAATGAGGAGAGCGAGCCCAGTCCCTCATCGTCACCCCCGGGCAATCGGGGGGCTACAGCCGACGATCGGCTTGCGCCGGGATCGGTCACCGACCGAGCGCCTCCGTTGGCCAATCGCGCAAAAGGCCGGCCGGCGGTCCGGATTGCGGTCCAGCAGACCCCAAGGCGTCTTTGATGAGAGCGGCAATGTCGCAGTCGAGTTTGCGTTTCTGGCGCCAGTGTTTCTGCTGTTGATATTTGCCGGACTCCAACTTGGACTGGTCCTCAAAAATTACGTAATCCTAACCAATGCGGTGAACGTAGGCGCAATGCAATTTTCGATCAGCCGCTCGGACACCACACCCTACACCGACACGATCAACGCGCTCGAAGCGGCCGCACCGAGCCTGACAGCGGCAAGTCTAACGATCACGCTTTCGGTGAATGGCACCGCATGTACGAGCGACTCAGCCTGTTCGACGGCGCTGTCTGCGGCGGCGCCATCGGGCGGCACTTTAACGCCTGCAACTGTAACAGCGACCTATCCGTGCGGAACACAATTTACCTCGTATAGCTTTTTGACGTCCGCTTGTAAGCTGTCGTCGACAATGACGGGAGGCGTGCAATGAACCAGAGCTCCACTTTCCGCAAACTGCTGCGGAATGAAAGCGGTGCTGTGGCCATCCTGGCGGCGGTCGCAATACCCGCTTTTGTCGCGCTCGCCGCTCTCAGCGTCGACGTCGGGTATGTATTCCATGCCCAACGGGCGCTCCAAGCGGCAACCAATGCGGCAGCACTGGCGGGTGCGGAGCAGATCGGCACCGGCGGCACACCGGGCACCGCCGCAACCTCCTTCAGTGCGGTGACCGGGGACAGAAATGCCAATTCCGGCTTCACTGTCACCAGTTCAAATCTTGCCACGACGCTAGAATGCTATTCGAGCACCGGCATCGGGCTCAGCCAGAATCAAACGCCCGCGACAACGACCGCCTGCCCCAATGGCATCAACGGCATCGAGGTCACCCAGAACGCCAGCGTGCCGACATTTTTCGCAAGGATCTTCGGAATCTCTACGGTCA
>JAFAHP010000431.1 GCA_019237175.1 Alphaproteobacteria bacterium | reverse complement strand
TCGCGCGGCGGCGGGCGAGTTCCGCTTCATCGACCAGCAAATCCAGCCGCCGGGCGGCGACGTCGATGCGCACCCGCTCCCCGTCCTCGACGAGGGCGAGCGGACCGCCAACCGCAGCTTCTGGCGACACGTGGCCAACGCACATCCCACGGGTCGCGCCCGAGAAGCGGCCATCTGTGATGAGCGCCACCTTCTCGCCCATCTCTTGGCCGTAAATCAGCGCGGTGACGCCTAACATTTCGCGCATTCCCGGCCCGCCGACCGGCCCTTCGTTGCGAATAATCAAGACTTCGCCCGCCCGATAGGCACGTGCCTCGACCGCCTGGCCGCAATCCTCCTCGCAATCGAAAACGCGGGCTGGGCCTTCATGCGTCATGAGTTGCAACCCCGCCACCTTGATAAGCGCGCCGTCCGGGCAGAGATTGCCCTTGAGCACGGCAAGCCCGCCATCGGGAAGGAGCGGGTTCGCCGGCGAGCGCACCACGGCGCCGTCCGGCTCGGGGGCGTTGCCATGAGCCTCGGCAAGTGTTTGCCCGGTTACGGACAGCGCGCTTCCGTCGATGTGGCCCGAAGCGATCAGCGCCCGCAGAATGACCGCGGCGCCACCTACCTCATACATCTCTTTCGCAGTAAAACGGCCACCGGGGCGCAGATCGGCGATCAGCGGCGTCCGCGCGCAGACCCGCGCCACATCGTCGAGATCGAAGGTAATGCCGGCCTCATGCGCGATCGCCGGGATGTGGAGCGCGGCGTTGGTCGAGCCGCCGGTGGCCGCGACCATCGCGCAAGCGTTCTCGAGCGCCTTTCGCGTCACGATGTCGCGTGGCAGCGGCCCGCCGCGCACGATCGCCTGCATCACAATCTCGCCGGCGCGGCGGGCATAGCCGGCGCGCTCGGCATAAACCCCCGGCACCATCGAGACATTGGGGATTGTGAGGCCCAAGGCCTCCGACACCATCGCCATCGTATTGGCGGTGAACTGCCCGGCGCAGGCGCCGATCGTCGGCAAACAAGCGCGTTCGAGCCGCGCCAGTTCGGCCTCGTCCATCGCCCCGGTCATGACTGCGCCGACGCCTTCGTAGGAATCGAGGATTGTCACCACACGGCCGGCGAACCGGCCGGGGAGCGCGCTGCCGCCATAGATGAACACCGCGGGAACGTTGCAGCGCACCATGCCCATCATCACGCCCGGCAGGGTCTTGTCGCAGCCGCCAAAGCCGACAAGTCCGTCATAGGCGAGGCCGTGCACGACCGCCTCGATCGAATCGGCGATGAGCTCCCGCGACACGAGCGAGAACTTCATCCCCTCATGGTTCATGCTGATCCCGTCCGAGACCGAGATCGTTGCAAATTCGCGCGCCGTGCCGCCGGCGGCGGCGATCCCCTCCTTCGCTGCCGCGACCTGAAATTCATGCGTCATATTGCACGGCGTCTGCTCACCCTTCATGCTGACGACACCGACCATCGGCTTCATGATCGCCGCGTCGTCCAAGCCCATCGCGCGCATAAAGGCGCGGTGCGGCGTGCGGGTGAGCCCATCTCGCGTGACTTGCGACCGCAGCCTTCTCATCTTTGCCGCCCCTTTGAGCCGGCGTCATTCTCGCTCAGCAGCGCGCCGCGGCAAAAGCTTTCCTCGGAATACCGGATATTCGTATGCCCCGCGAACAGCCGCGCGAGCGTGGCTTCGCTCCATCGGTGTCGAGCGCCGTAGAGGCAAACCAGGATATCGCGGATCGGTATCGAGGACTCGTTCAGGCGGGTTCTGTGGTTATTTCGGGGTGCGATGCCCTCGCTGGATGCGCCAAACAATCCTCGGATTGATCAATAGCTTGCACGACACCCCGAGGGCTATGATGAATTGCAGCCGACAAAGGAGGACTTGGAATGGAGCTTTATACCGCTGGTACCGGCAACGGGCAGCGCGCCGCCATCGCGGTCAATGAATGCGGCGTCTCGTGCAAGGTTCATGTGCTCAATCTCGGTCAAGGCGAGCAGAAGGCAGCCGACTACCTGAAGATCAATCCGACGGCGCGCATCCCAACTCTGATCGATCCCGAGGGACCGGATGGCAAACCGCTGACGGTGACCCAGTCCTGGGCGATCCTGATGTATCTCTGCGAGAAGACCGGAAAGTTCCTGCCCGCTGACCCGGTCGTCCGGGTTCGGATGTTCCAGTGGCTGGCTGAAGGTGCTGCCGACTACGCGGCGGTCAATCAGAACATCTTCTTCCTTGGCGCCCGCATGCCGGAAAAGGTGCCGGACTCGGCGATCAGGTTCTACGAGGACCGCTTTGTCAACCTGTGGCGTTTTGCCGACGACCAACTCTCCAAGACGCGATATCTGGCCGGTGACGAAATCACCGCTGCCGATTTAGCGGTCTACCCGATCTATGCGGGCCGCAGAGCGCTACCCGACAACGCCGGGCTGAAGAATTTGCAAGCCTGGGGCGACCGGGTTGGGTCGCGGCCAGGGATACAGAAGGGAATGAAGCTCGAAACTTGACCGCAGACCCTGGGTCGAGCTTTCGAGCGGTTTTCCGCCAAGCATACGGCGCCGCCCCCCTGCCTGATGAGGCGGCCGAGGGGTTCTTTGAGGCTAATAATGCGGCACCGCTCGCAAATGGCGTGATCCGGGCATTGGCGCGCAGTACAAAGAGGCGCCGTCATAGCGGGCCTCGTCGGCGAGCTTGCCGGATGGATCGCGAAAGCCGGGCCGGGTTTGCCATTCCCGCTCGGCGTCGGCAACCTGCTCGGCGAGTGTGGTGTCCCCCAATTGCGATAACGATTTTTCTTCGGGAGATCGGATTTGCGCTGCCAAGGGGAGCCCTCCCCCTCGAGGGGGAGGGTTTTACTATGTCGAGTATGTGAGGCTATTTGCGAGACATTGCACTAGTCTTACTGAGTCACAAAAACCCAACATAGTGTATTTACGTAGACATCAACCTCAAGGTGTAGTATTCAAGCCCATCTTTATCCGGATCGGGGGACCGGAATGGACGGGGGTTCAAGCGAGGAGAGTGAAGCGCGCTTTACCGCCTAT
>JAFAHP010000258.1 GCA_019237175.1 Alphaproteobacteria bacterium | reverse complement strand
CGGCAGGTGGCCCGCGTCGTCGAGAATGCGCACCGGGAAATGCGCCGCCAGCGCCCGCGCGTGGGTGACCGGGATGACGCGGTCGTCGCCGCCCCAGATCACTTGCACGGGGATTGTCAGCTGGTTGACGCGATCGGTCAGATCAAGGCACTGCCGGCCCTCCGCGAACCACGCGCCGGCGATCGTCGTCAGCGCCGCCGCCACACCGTCAAGCCGCTTGTAGCGCAGGGCTTCTTCGACCATTGCGCGGCTGACCAAAGCCGGGTCATGCACCAGCTGGCTAAGCACCTCGGTTGCTTCACGGCGCCGGCTCGCGCCGATAAACCCGTCGATGAATCCGTGGTTGATCTCTGGGCCAAGCCCGGCCGAGGCGATCAAAGTCAGGCTCGCGGCCTTGTGCGCATTCCGCAAGGCGACGAGCGCGGCAACAGCACCGCCCATCGAATGGCCGACGAGATGGGCCCGCTCGATTCCGAGTGCTCGTAGTACCGCTTCCACGGCATCAGCCAGACTCTCGGGATCGCCGGAACCGACCTCTTTCACCGAACCGCCATGTCCCGGGAGGTCGAGCGCCAACGTGCGCCGGGCTTCGGCGAGCGTCGGCTGATTGAACATCCAGGTGTTGAGATCGCCGCCAAAACCGTGGATCAGCAGCACCGGGATCTGCGGGCCTTCGCCCATCTCCAGATAACGCACGCGGCGTCCTGCAGCGTCGATGACGCGCGGTTGCGGCGCGGCCTCCTGCGCCCCTTCTGCCGCGGCCTCGGGTGCCGCGAAGCCGGCGATGAACGCCTCGATGTCGGCCTCGGCGACATTCTCCGACGCGGCAACGGCGAGCAACCCGCCGACCGACAACGTCGTGCCCGGTCCTGCCACGATACGGCGCAAGGTGCCGGCTTGCGACGACTCCATGACATTCGTGATCTTGGTCGTCTCGATCTCGAGCAGTTCTTCGCCCGCTGCGAAATCCTGGCCCTCGCGTTTGAGCCAGCCCACGACCTTGCCTTCGGTCATGGTCAGACCCCATTTCGGCATTGTGATCGGGGTGATCTGAGAGCTCATTATCAGCCTATCCCCAGCGACCTGCCCCTCACCCTAACCCTCTCCCCGCGATCCCCGGGTCAAGCCCGGGGAAGGCGAGGGAGTTCAGGCGCAACCCTCGCCCCGCGAGAGCGGGAAGAGGGAGGGCCCGCATTAGCGGGAGGGTGCGAGGCACCATGGTTAGCGCCCGTAACCGTGTACCTCGCGGATTGCAGCGGCGATGCGCTCCGGGCTCGGGATGTACAGCTTTTCGAGCGTCGGCGCGAACGGCACCGGTGTGTGCGGCGCCGTTACCCGTTTGACCGGGGCTTTTAGCGCGTTGAACGCCTTGTCCGCGACAAGTGCCGCGATGTCGGTCGCCATGCCGCAACGCGGTGTTGCCTCGTCAACGACGATGAGGCGGCCGGTGCGCTCGACGCTTTCAAGGATGGTGTCCTCGTCGAGCGGCGAGGTGGTGCGCGGATCGATCAAATCGCATTCGATCCCTTCGCCAGCCAAAGTTTCGGCCGCTTCGTTTGCGTAATGCACCATGCGGGCCAGCGCCACGACCGTGACCTCGTCGCCTTCCCGCACGAGATTAGCTTCGCCAAACGGGATCGTGTAGGGCTCGTCAGGCACCTCGGTACGCAAATCGTACATCAATTTGTGTTCGCAAAAGACGACCGGGTCGTCGTCGCGGATCGCCTGGATCAAGAGCCCCTTGGCGTCATAGGCGTTCGACGGCACGACGCATTTCAAGCCCGGTACCGAAGTAAAGATGTGGTAGGGGCTTTGCGAATGCTGGGCGGCGGCACTGCGGCCGGCGCCGATCATCGTGCGGATCACCAGCGGGGTCTTGGCCTTGCCCCCGAACATGTAGCGGAATTTGGCCGCTTGGTTGAAGATCTGGTCGAAGCAGACACCGAAAAAATCGGAGAACATCAATTCGGCGACCGGCCGCAAACCGGTGACCGCCGCACCGGCGGCGGCTCCCATGATCGCCGACTCGGTGATCGGCGTATCGATGACGCGGCTGTCGCCAAATTCGGCGATCAGCCCCTTGGTGACGCCAAGCACCCCGCCATAGGCGTCGCGCTGGCCCTCGCTGCCGGCGCCGCCGGCCACATCCTCGCCGATGACGACGACGCGCGGATCGCGCCGCATCTCCTGCGCCAGCGCCTCGTTCAGCGCTTGGCGGATCGACTTCT
>JAFAHP010000135.1 GCA_019237175.1 Alphaproteobacteria bacterium | reverse complement strand
AAGGTCAGCACCGTGCGAGCGACTTCGCCGGCTTTCATCGCGCGAAAGGCTTCGTTGATGTCGGAAAGGTGGCCCCGTTTGGTAACCATGCCGTCGAGATCGAGCCGGCCCTGACGATAAAAATCGAGATAGAGCGGGATGTCGTAGCGGAAGCGGTTCGAGCCCATACGCGAGGTCTGCACTTTGCACTCGGGACGGATCGCCATCCACGGGAACTCGATCATCGCATCGGGCGGCAGCACCCCGACGATCGTCGCGGTACCTCGGATCGCCAGGCTCTCGATCGCCTGGCGCACCAACAGCGGCAAGCCAACCGCCTCAAAGGCGTGATCGACGCCCAGCCCGCCGGTCAGGGCGCGGACCGCCTTGACCGGGTCTTCTTGCGAGCTGTTGATAAAATGCGTGGCGCCGGCGCGCGTTGCCATCTCGCGCTTTGAATCGAACTGGTCGACACCGATGATCTGGCGGGCACCGCCGATCCGCGCTCCCTGGATGATCGACAAGCCGACCCCGCCGCAGCCGAACACCGCGACGGTCTGCCCCGCTTCGAGACCCGAACTGCGCAACGCCGCCCCGACACCCGTCAGCACGCCGCAGCCGACCAATGCCGCCTTGTCGAGCGGCAATTCCGGGTCGATCCGGACCAAGGAATTCTCATGCAGCAGCATCTTTTCGGCGTAGCTCGAAATCCCGATGAACTGGCGGAGCGGCTCGCCGTTTTGCGAGAGACGCGGGGCTGCGGGATCGGGCCGGGTGACGATGCCGCCGGTGCACAAATTCGGGTGGCCCGAGAGGCATTGCGGGCAGGTGCCGCAAAACCCCGAAAGACAGGCGACGATGTGATCGCCGGGTTTGACCGTCGTCACCTCGGCGCCGACCGCCTCGACGACGCCAGCCCCTTCATGACCCAATACCATCGGCCGGTCGAGCGGAAACCGCCCAAGCCCGTCGACGACGTGCAGATCACTGTGGCACACGCCGGTGGCCGCGGTGCGCACCAGCACCTCGCGTCCCCATGGCTGGTCGATTTCGATCTGTTCGATTGTCAGCGGCTCGCGCACCTTGCGAAACACAGCGGCGGCAGCTTCCATCGTCTCGCTCCTCCCACAAGTTGAATTCATTTGACCAAGCATAAGCCCGCGCCCGGCGACCCGAAAGGTGGCCCTCTCGCTCCCGGCGGCGAGCGGCGATCAGGATCGACGCGGCTGAGGCGGGGCGAAGGTCTGTCCAGCCCGGTAAGAATGATTTTCGATCTTAACTCTAGTTTCCTCATACCAGCCATGCTATTTTCGCGGAAGCGCGTAGACGGACCAATCCGCGGTGAGCGCGCCAAGAGAGCCGGCAAGTGATGCGGGTACTGACGCAATCAGGCTTGCGTCTGGGAGGCGGGAATGACCAGAGGGCCGGGCGAAAGTCGGGGTGCCGCGCATAAAGACGAGAAAACGCCGGGGCCATGGCGGGTGGCGAAGGTTAGATCAGGATTCGGCATCGCCGAGGATCCACGCACCCCGCAAATTGGGACCGGTGAGGACGTCATCGGCGCGCGCGATCCCCTGATAACACTCGGCCGCGGTGCGGCCGATGATCGCGAGGTGCCCCTGTCAGTACCGGGATCGTGGCCGCGGATCTTTCCCGGCCTTTAGCGTTATCGCGATCGCTGGGCGGGCAAATCACTGGGCCCACCATCAGAACAGAAGGACGTGTCGAACCGGTATCGTCTCATGCGGTTAGCGGAAAATACGAGGCGACGACCAGAAAAGAGAAAGCATCTTCGCTGACCATTCGCTAGCGGTGCCGGCCAAGCCTGTTCCGCGCCGCCGCACGGGCCGTCCCCGGGTCCGACCGATCTGGGAGGTGAAAGTGAATGATATCGCTGCGATCGGCCGGCCGTCGTCAGCCGCCGGCTTTGTTCTCGGCCGCAAGCTCGACAGCATTCCGTTCAGCGCCTATCACGTCGCCATTATCGCCGTATTGGGGTTCATCGGTTTTGTCGAGGGCTACGACCTGTCGATCACCGCCTCGTTGCTCGTATTGGCAAAACATCCTCTCCACCTGACCCCGGGCGACATTCGCTTTGTCGCCGTCGCTTCGACCATGATGGCCTGCGTTGGCGGGTTCATCGCCTCGGCGATGTCGGACCATTGGAGCCGCAAGCTGGTCCTGCAAATCGGCGTAATTGGCACCACCTTTTTCACACTGTTGATACCGCTGGTGCAAAATGCCGAGCAGCTGATTATCATCCGGCTGCTGACCGGTCTTGCGGGCGGGTTTGCCGTATCGGCGCCGTTTCCGATCGCCGCCGAGTTGATGCCGGCGCGGCACCGGCGCACCTTTGGTGCGATCTACGAGATGTCGCTGGCTGTCTCGTTCACCGCGGTGCTGTTCGTCAGCTTTATACTCGCCAGCAATGCGAACGCGTTCCGGCTGATGGCCTTGCCCGGCGGGCTGATGGTTTTCATAGCGCCCGCGCTGATCCATTTTTTGATCCCTGAGAGCCCGCGCTGGCATCTGCGCCGAGGCCGCGCCGCAGCCGCGGTCGACGCCGTCAATCGGATGATCTCGCGATCTGGCAGCCGGGTGGCGCCGTTGTCGGTTGAGGCGATCGGGATCGACATTGAGACGGTCAGCGAAAAGCTGCCGCCCTATTGGGCCCTGTTTCGCCCGGGCCAGCTGCGTTGGACTGTGGTCGGCATCCTCAGCAGCGTCTGCGCCGGCATCGCGGCCCTTCTGATCCACATACTGCTGCCGAAAGCGCTGGTCGATCAGGGCGCGGCGGTGTCGCTGAGTTTTGGGCTTTCCACGATCATCTATGCGGCAAGCATCCCGGGCAAGGCCTTTACCGGGTACCTGATGGAGATCATCGGTCGGCGCTGGACAATTTTCTACGCCCTCGCCGGGTCGCTGCCCGGTGTGTTTTTGATGATGATGGCCCACCGCGCCGAGGCCAATGCGACCATCGTCATGCTGGCGGGCGGGCTGATCACCGGATTCACCGTGCTGTCATCGTTTAGCGCCACCCGCGTTTATCTCTCCGAACAGTTCCCGACCGCTCTGCGCGGACGCGGGCACATCTTCGGCGAGTCGTTCGGGCGGATCTTCGCCGGCGTATTGGGGCCGTTTCTGATGACGCCGTATACCGGTTCGCCGACGATCTTCTTTGGCACGATCTTGGTCGTGGTCGGGATCGGTGCCTTGATCCCGGTGGTGTTTGGCCGCGAGACTGTCGGCCAGCTCGAAACCGTCACCGAGGCCGCCTCGGTGCCCGCCTGAGCAACCGGGGAGGGGGAAGGCGTCGGGGGCGGTATCGGTCGGTGCTGCGTCAATATTATACGTCGAGAGTATGCTCGCGCTCCCAATCGGTCAGATGTCGCATGTAATCGGCCCATTGCGCCATTCGCAGCTTGACGTAGGAATTGACAAAGGCTGAGCCGAATGCCGCGCGCAAAGTTTTCGAAGCTTCAAAGGCGCGCAACGCATCGAGAAGGTTGAGCGGCAACCGAGGGATCTCGGCTGGAACAGCATCGACTTCGTACATATCGATGTCGAGCCGCTTGCCCGGGTCGCGTTGATGGGCGATGCCGTCAAGACCGCCGGCAAGAATGCCGGCCTGCAGCAGATAAGGGTTCGCTGCACCGTCCATTAGCCGCAATTCAAACCGCCCTGGCTCAGGGATCCGCACCATATGGGTGCGGTTGTTGGCGCCGTAGCTTATTGCGTTTGGCGACCATGTAGCCCCCGATATCGTCGGCGCCGCGTTGATTCGCTTGAAACTGTTGACGGTCGGCGTGAACAGCGCGGTCAATGCAGTGGCATGGGTGAGGATGCCTCCAAGAAAATGATATGCGAGGGTCGAGAGGCCCAGCTCGCCTTCGGGATCGTGGAACAGATTGGTATTGGCCTCTAGATCCCACAACGAGACATGGGCGTGACACCCGTTCCCGGTGAGATGCAGAAATGGCTTGGGCATGAAAGTCGCGCGCAGCCCGTGTTGCCGAGCCAGCTCCTTGACCATGAATTTAAAGAACACGTGCCTGTCGGCGGTGACCAAGGCGTCGTCATAGGTCCAGTTCATCTCGAACTGGCCGTTGGCATCTTCGTGATCGCTCTGGTAGGGGCCCCAGCCAAGCCCGAGCATCGCGTCGCTGATTGCGCGGATCAACTCGTAATGCCGCAACAGCGCCCTTTGATCGTAACACGGCTTTGGCTGCCGGTCGTCGTCGTCACCGACTGCCTCTCCGTCCGCTCGCAATACAAAGAACTCGGCTTCGACACCTGATTTGAGCCGATAGCCCGCGGTTTCGGCCGCCGCCAGCTGGCGCTTGAGAATATGGCGGGGGGCATGTTCGAGCGGTGCGCCATGTATGTGGAGATCGGCGGCGAGCCACCCAACCTCAGGCTTCCATGGGATCTGGATCAAGCTCGCAGGATCCGGCATCGCGAACATGTCGGGATCGGCTGGGCTAAGATCGAGGTGCGTTGCAAAGCCGGCGAACGCAGCACCATCGCGCTGCATCTGCTCGATTGCCACAGCCGGTACCAGCTTTGCCCGCAACACCCCGAAAAGGTCGACAAAGCTGATCAGGAAATATCGGACCCCGCTTTCTGCTGCACGTTTTGCCAGGTCCAGCGACATGAATGTACTCCCTTTGAGGCTTAGTAATTTGATTTGCCTGGGATCCAGTCGGTACCGGCGAGCGGAACGCCCGCCATCGCCGCAGCCTCGACGGTCAGTGCGGCCAAGTCCTCCGGTTCGAGATTATGAAGATGAGACTTACCGCAGGCGCGGGCGAGAGTCTGAGCCTCGAGCGTCAGCACCGTCAGAAAGTTGCGGATCCGCCGCGCACCCTCTTCGACATCGAGCCGCGCTTCGAGGACCGGGTCTTGTGTCGTGATGCCGACCGGGCACCGGCCGGTATGGCAATGATGACAGGCACCCGGCGCGGTGCCGAGTGCCTCGTAATCCTCGACATGGATCGCCCGGTTGCAGCCGAGCGCCACCAGGGCGGCGGTGCCGATCGAGACCGCATCAGCGCCCATCGCCAGCGCCTTGGCGACATCGGCGCCGCTGCGGATGCCGCCGGAAACGATCAGCTGCACCTTCCGGTGCTGGCCGAGCTCCTGCAGCGCCTCGACCGCTTGGCGCAAGGCCGGCAGGGTCGGGATGCCGGCATGCTCGATAAAGACATCCTGAGTGGCGCCAGTGCCGCCCTGCATCCCGTCGAGCACGATGACATCGGCCCCGGCTTTGACCGCCAGCTGTACGTCAAAATGCGGCCGCGACGCGCCGATCTTGACAAATACTGGCTTTTCCCAATCCGTAAGTTCGCGCAATTCTTGGATCTTGATGGTCAGATCGTCAGGGCCGGTCCAGTCCGGGTGGCGACAAGCACTGCGCTGATCGATGCCTGGCGGCAGTGTGCGCATCTCAGCCACCCGCTCGGTGATCTTCTGGCCCAGCAGCATGCCGCCGCCACCTGGTTTAGCGCCCTGGCCGACGACGATTTCGACCGCCTCGCAGGCGCGCAGATGAGCCGGGTCGAAGCCATAGCGCGACGGCAACACCTGATAGACCAGGATCGTCGACGCACTGCGCTCCTCTTCACTCATGCCGCCATCGCCGGTGGTGGTGCACGTGCCAGCCAAGCTCGCTCCCCGGCCGAGCGCGCGCTTGGCATTGGCGCCAAGCGCGCCAAAGCTCATTCCCGCAATCGTGATTGGGATCTTGAGCTCGATGGGCTTTGTCGCAAAGCGCGTGCCAAGCGTTACATCGGTGGCGCACCGCTCGCGATAGCCTTCGAGCGGGTAACGCGACATCGAGGCGCCAAGCAGGACGAGATCGTCAAAACCCGGTAATGGCCGCAGGGCGCCAAAGCCGCGGATCTGGTAGAGGCCTTGATCCGCGGCTCTTTCGATCTCGGCGATTACTGCAGGAGAGAAGGTAGCGGAGCGCCGCAACGAAGGTCGGTTCATCGTCAATATTCGGCAGTATGATCGACGCGAAAGTTGTAGAGGCGCCGCGCCGAGCCGTAATGCCTGAACCGGGCCGCATCCGCCTTGATGCCGGCGCGACCAAGCAGGCCGGCGACGCGCTCGGCATCGCTGGCCGTCATATCGGTTTCTGTGCAGTCGGCACCGAGACTGGCGACGGTGCCGGCGACAAAAATCTCGGCCTCATAGAGTGAGTCTCCAAGATTGGGACCGGCATCGCCGCAAACGACCAAGACTCCGGTCTGCCCCATGAACGCGCTCATATGCCCGACCGAACCGCCCACAACAATTGTTACGCCCTTCATCGAGATGCCGCAGCGCGCCCCCGCATTGCCCTCGATGACGACGAGCCCGCCGCGACCGGAAGCGGCAGCCGATTGTGACGCGTTGCCGCGGACGCGGACGATCCCGCTCATGATGTTTTCGGCGACCCCGGTTCCTGCGTGGCCATCGACGATCACTGTCGCCGCCGCGTTCATCCCGCCGCAGTAATAGCCGGCATGTCCTTTGATCTCTATCTGCAGCGGCTGGGTGAGACCCACTGCAATCGCATGGGCGCCGTTCGGATTTAGCACCTGCCAATAAAGCTGGTTGGTCTGCGCAGTAGGCTGGTGCAGCCTCGCGTTCAATGCGCGGACCGAACTTTGCGCCAGATCCACCTCAATCACTGCCGCCGCCAGCAATAGACGGTCGCCGGCTGCGGCTCCCAGATCTCGGCCGCGGATGCATTCGGCAGGGTCGCGATCGCGCGGTATTCGGTGGCCATCGCCACCCAGTCTTCGGTTTCAGCAAGAACCGCGGGTTTGCAGGCAATCGGATCGCGCAGAATTGCAAAACCGTTCCCGGTCCCGACGGCAAACGTGTAAAAACCATCGAGATCGGCGAGTGCTGCCTCGAGCGCCCGGTCTAAAGCCATCCCCTGATGCAAGCGCCAAGTCAGGTAGCCGGCTGCCACCTCGGTGTCATTGTCGGTCACAAAGCGGATGCCCTCGCGGCGCAACGACTGGCGCACGCGGTTGTAGTTGGACAGCGAGCCGTTGTGAACGAGGCAGAGATCCGGGCCGGTCGAAAACGGATGCGAATGCTCGGTGGTGACAGCACTTTCCGTTGCCATTCGGGTGTGGCCGAGCCCGTGCGTGCCCGAGCGGCGTTCAAGTCCAAAGCGCTGCGCTACCGCATCCGGCGACCCGACATCCTTATAGACCTCGATGTGCTCGCCAAAGCCGAACACGCCGACTTCCGGGTGATGAGCGTCGAGCCAATCAAAGAGTGGGCTTGGCGCGCGGTCCAACGTAAAAACCGCGTGATTGCCGTAATGCCGGGCCGGTGCGGCGAGCGGGAACACGCCGCCGAGCTCGACCTCAAACGCCGCCCAATCATAGCCTCGATCGGGTGCGTGCAGCGTCGCCTTGAATGCGCCATCGGGCGCCGCCTCGCCGTATAAGGCGAAGCCGGCACTGTCGGGTCCGCGCTCGCTCATCTGCCCTAGCATGCCGCTCAAGAGCGGCCCGAGTTTCTCGGTCGCCGCACCGCGCTTGAAAAACAACCCGACGATGCCACACATCAAGCGTCCCCGCTAATCCAACGGAAAGTTATTCTTCGGCCCGGGGTGCCGCAATGGGCGTCTGCCGGGATCCGAACCCCTCCACGGCGACGCGAAGCGCCGCGATAAATCCGCAATCACCGCTGCGCCGTCTGCCAGTTCGCCGCCACGTAAACCGGCACATCCGCTGCCGGCAGCGGCGCGCGTCCGCGCACGTGGTCGGCACCCTTCTCGCCGATCATAATAGTGGGCGCGTTCAGGTTGCCGGTGGTGATCGTCGGCATGATCGAGGAATCGATCACCCGCAGCCTTTCCATCCCGATCACGCGACACTCCGGATCGACCACCGCCCGCGGATCGTCCGCCCTTCCCATCCGACAAGTGCCGCAGGGATGATAGGCGCTCTCGACTTTTTCGCGCACAAACGCGTCGATCTCGGCATCCGTCCGCACCGCACTGCCCGGCTGGATCTCCCGCCCGCGGTAACGGTCAAAGGCGGGCTGCGCGAAGATTTCGCGGGTCAGCCGCACCGCGGCCCGCATGTCGGTCCAGTCATCGGGATGGCTCATGTAGTTGAAGCGGATCAGCGGAGCCTCTGTTGGATCGGCCGAAGCGAGCCGCACCCCGCCGCGGCTGTGCGAGCGCATCGGCCCGACATGCGCCTGAAACCCATGACCCCGTACCAGCGACTTGCCGTCGTAGGCCACGGCAAGCGGCACGAAGTGATACTGCAAATCCGGATATTGCACGCCGGGACGGCTGCGCACGAAACCGCAGGACTCAAAATGGTTGGTGGCGCCCAGCCCGTCACGGCGCAGCAGCCAACGCATGGCAATCCACGCCTTGGTCACCGGGTTCATCGCTGAATAAAGGGTGACCGGCTCGCGACATTCCACCTGGAAATAGAATTCCAGGTGGTCCTGCAGGTTCTCGCCTACGCCGGGCAGCTCCTGCACGACCTCGATGCCAAGCGCGCGCAGCTCGTCAGCCGGCCCGATCCCCGACAACTTCAGAAGCTGGGGGTTGCTGATCGGCCCACCGGCGAGGATCACCTCGCGCCTCGCGTGCGCCCTGCGCTCCTCGCCGCCCCAACGATACGCGACACCCGCGGCACGCCTGTGCGAGAGCAGCACGCGGGTCGCGCGCGCGTGCATCAGAACGCGCAAGTTCTCCCGCCGGAGCGCCGGGCGCAGATAGGCGTTGGCGGTGCTCCAGCGCCTCCCGCGGTGCACCGACATGGCCATGCGTCCGAAACCCTCCTGTTGGTAGCCGTTGTAGTCCGGGGTGGCCGGGTAGCCGGCCTGCCGTGTCGCCGCCAGAAAGGTGTAGTGCAGCGGATTGTCCAGGCATCCATAGCGGTTAAACATCGGACCATCACTGCCACGGTATTGCGGATCACCGCCTTCGTGCGCCTCGGCGCGGCGGAAATAGGGCAGCGCATGGCGATATCCCCAACCCTCGGCACCCTGCTTTTCCCAACCGTCGAAATCGAATGGATTACCGCGCACCCAAACCATACCGTTGATCGAGGATGAACCTCCCAGTACCTTGCCGCGCGGCGTGGCGAGCCGCCGCCCGCCCAGATGCGGCTCCGGCTCGGTGGCAAAACCCCAGTCGTATTTTCGCATGCTCATTGGGATCGACAACGCGGCCGGCATTTGGATCAGCACCGAGCGATCCGAACCGCCAAACTCCAACAGCAGCACGCGGGACTTGCCATCCTCGGTCAGACGGCTCGCCAATACGCAGCCCGCCGAACCCGCGCCGACCACGATGTAGTCGAAATCTTCCACCCGCCGTGTTCTCACAGCACGTTTCACGCTCTTCTTTTGCGAACGCAAACTGTGACGCATTGCGCGGGTGCTGCCGAGTTATACTCTGCCTGTTTGCGCCGCTCACACCCGCGAGCTGGGGCGGTAAAACGGCCGATGCCGCTCCGGCTCGAAGTAGTTGGCGTAAAACGCCTTGACGTACGGCAGTAATGCCTTTGACAGACAGCGGCGCTCGACCTCGTCGTCCGCCAATGCCTTTTGCAGATCCTCGTGCAGGGCGCGCAGTGCCGCATCGCGGTCAACCCTGGTGAACCTGCCGTCGCTGTAGATCACCTCGCCGTCGCATATCACGGTACGAACGCTGCTGGTCTTGGCACGCTGCAGCACCGCGTCGAGCAACGGCGTCTCGTCGTCGAGATAAGGATAACTCAGCTCGTGCCAGTCGATCAGCACCATATCGGCACCGCGTCCGACCTCGAGCGCGCCGATGCGATCGCCGAACGCGGTGGTCCTGGCACCGCCCGAGGTCGCCATCCGGAACACCTGTGCCGATGTCGGCACCTCATCTGCCATCCCTGGCACCCGATGGGCGCGCAATACCATGCGCATTTCCTGAAACATGTCGCGGTCATCGTTGATCCCGGCCTCGTCGATACCGATCGCGGTGTTGACGCCATTCGCTTCAAGCGTGTTCAACGCCGCAATCCCGGAACGCAATCGAAAGTTGGATGAACAGTTGTGACACACACATGTACCGGTCTCGGCTACCCGGCGAATGTCTGCTTCGTTAAGCCATACGCCGTGGCCCAGCGTCATCTGCGGCCCCAAGAGCCCGAAACGGTCGATGTAATCGACCGCGGTTCCGCCGCCGCGCCGGCGCGCATATTCTTTTTGATAGGCGGTCTCCAACAGATGCATGTGCAGCGGCACGCCGTATTTGCGCGAGGTGTCTGAGAGCCGGGCGAGTGCCTCATCGGAGCACCAGTGCAAATTAGCCGGGGCGAGCTGGATTTTGACGCGGCGCTTGTTGTGATGCCGGCTGTGGAGGCTCTCGAACAGCGCAAGGTGGTCGTCGAGCGAGAGCTGAAAGCGGTCGTACCAGCGCTGCATCGGCCCGCGCAGTTCCGCCGGCAGGCTCGCGACAAAATCCTCATCGCGCTGATAAACAAGCCGGTTTTGGTCACGCACGGCAAAGGAATAGGAAACCCGCATCCCGACATCTTCGTAGGCGCGGATCGCCTCGTCGGCACCGCGGTCGACGTCGGCGAGCTTGCCGGGCAGCCAGCCGTGAAGGTGCTGCACCGTCGTGACCCCGGACATGATCATCTCAAAGGCCGAATAGAGTGTGTCGAGATAGAGGTTCACGCTGCGCGCCACCATGCGGGTGACAAACCACAGCTCCAACGGCATGTCCGGCGAGCCAAGCTGCACCGGTGTCAAGCCCACATGGTGGTGGCCGTTGACGAAACCCGGCAGCAGAACCTCGTTGCCGGTGCCGATGACCGGCAGGTCTGAGTGCTTGCGGCTAAGTTCGGCGAAGCGGCCGATTGCGACAATGATGCCGTCCTCCTGAAGCACCGCGCCGTCCGTCATCTCGTTCCAGCGCTGACGATCGATCGCATGGGTGATCATCGCGCGGCCGCGGATCAGTGATGCAGGCATTTAGCCTCCCTTCTGGCGCCGGGCGATCGCCGATCGGTGGACTTCGGTCGCAAAGGTAGCCCAATTCTTCGAGAACCCGGCCGACGCGAACGGCGCCGCCGACCGAATAGCCGTTGTTGGCGTCGAAAGCGAGCAGGAGGCGATCGCCGACGAGGTGCCGAACTGCTCGCGCCTTGGCGATGTCGCCCAGAATATCGGCATCGAGCCTGGTGCGGTCATTGTCAAAGCGGATTTTGAGCGCCGCCGGGCGGTCTTTGAGCCGCGTCTCGACGACCCGCAACACCTCGTCGAGGGTGCGCTCGCCATGGTCGCTTGTCCCAGGCGCTCGCTTTGGCGGGGGCGACGAAGTGAGTGGGAGAGCGAGCGCTAAGCGGCGAGGGGGCTTGACCCTGGTTCGCGATGCGGCAATGTCGCGACCACTTTGCGCTGCGCCATGGGAGGTATCGATGGAATCAAGCGAGGTGGCCGAAAAAATACGAGAGGTCGAAGAAGAAGAACACCGGCTCGAAGCGCAAGCCGATTTTCGAAAGCTGACCGGCATCTATCTCGGAATCGTCGCAATGCTGCTGGCGATCACGACACTCGGCGGCGCCAACGCAACGAAAATAATGACAAACTCCAACATCCAGGCTTCCGACACTTTCGGCTTTTATCAAGCGAAATACGCCCGCCAGACTTCTTATCGGCTGGCGGCGGATATTCTCGAAGTCCAGCTTGCCGCCAACCCGACAATGCCCGGAGCAGCCAGAGCCAAAATCGAGGATCGCATCAGCGGCTGGCGGTCAGCTGCCGACCGCTACGAGAGCGACCTTGAGAAAGGCGAGGGAAAACAGCAATTGCTCGCCAAAGCGAAGAGCTTTGAAGCAAAACGCGATCGCGCCGCCGAGCAGGATCCCAATTTCGATTATGCCGAAGCGCTGTTTCAAATCGCGATCGTGGTGGGCTCGGTCAGCATCGTGGCAGCCTCGCGCCCGCTCTTGAGACTAAGCGCGGTTCTTGCCGTCGCCGCGACGCTGTTAATGATCAATGGCTATTTCCTCCTGATCCACCTGCCGCTGGAGTGAGCTGGCGGTCCGTCGTCGCCGGCAGCAGGCGCGCCAGACCAAGAAACTTTTCCGGATCCTGCGGCTGGCCATCAACCCGCACCTCGTAATGAACATGCGGCCCGTTGCTCCGGCCGGTCATGCCGACGAGCCCGATTTTGGCTTGCGCCGACACAGCCTGACCAGCGGCGACAAGGCATTGGCGCAGATGGGCATAAAGGGTCACGATGCCAAAGCCATGGTCGATCTCGACCACCCGGCCGTAATCGCCAAGCCAACCACTATAAATGACGATCCCCGGCGCGGTGGCATAGACGGGTGACGAGTAGGGCGCATCCATGTCGATGCCGGGATGAAAGGCCAGTCTGTGGTTGAACGGATCGATCCGTGGGCCAAAGCCGCTGCCAACCTCGTAACGGGTCAAGGGTGCGACGATCGGCAGAGTTCTTGCCAAAGCCTCTATCGCTCGGAGCTTATCGGATGTCGTCGCAGGAGCGGAACGGTCGGCTTTCGGTGGCGGAACAAAAGGGCCGCCTTCGCCATGGCCGATGCCCAGTTGCGCCATAATCTTGTACAGGTTGACCCCGGCTGAGCGCAGCGTGTCTTCGACTGCTGCAGCGGCATCTGAGCCGATATTCGCAGCCTTCGGTCCTGCGTCGCCGACCGACGCCGCCGCGCCGGCGAAGGATGATGCCGTCGGCGCGAGCTGGTCTCGCGGCGAGGGCAGCTGGATTTGCGACAATTTGTGCCAGATCTCGCCGAGCTGTAACTGGATCCGGCTCCGCTTGGGCGAGACTTGCCCGCGAAGCGCGCTCAATTTTCCAAGTTCCCTCGCCGTCGCCTCGAGACTAGCCTTGTAATTCGCGAGCCGCTCCTCCTCGGCAGCGTGGTCGCGATCGATTTGGTCGAGCTTCGCTTGGTCGGCGGCACGGTTGTTCTCGCTCTTCTCGAGCCGGGCAGCCAGCGCGGCGGTTTGTTCGCGCTGCTGATGCAGCGCCTGCTCCGTTTGACGTTGTGATCGAAGCTGCGCCTCGGCCGACGCCAATTGGCTGCGTAGGGCGCCGGCCTGGTCTGCAAGCGTTGCCGCCTCGCTCCGCGTCTTATCGCGGTCCTTTGTCAAATTAGACAACTGCTGCTGGAGCGCGGCGAGGCGCTGTTCAACCGCGCTGGTGACGGTGCGGGCGCGCTCGGCCGTGGTTTCCCACTTGTGAGCAAGATGCTCATAGTCGAGCCGGCTTGCCCCGAGATAGGCAAAAGCGGCGGCGCCGGCGAGCACCGTCGAAAGCAGCGCCGCTTGCAACCCCGGCGTTAGAACGACCCCGCGTGACGAACGCAAACAGATCCGGATTTCGGGGAAGAGGCGACTCCCCCATCTCGAAATTTCGGCGAGCATTTCTCCCCCACCAATTGCCGCACCGTGGGTGTCCGATGGGCGATCGGACCAGGTCGCGGCATCACCAGAAATGACGACGGTCGGCCGATCCCCCGGTGGGGGGCGGCGGGCCCGAGGACCCGCGTCGCTCCACCCCGTTGACCCGGGGAACTTTGCCTGAGACGTGCTTTACAGTAAGAAAGCTAGCCGGCTGGCCAGCGCTTGGCAAGACAAAATCGTAAACGTGATGCTATCTTTTAGTCGTCCGTACCGACCGCAGTAAATCAAGCAAATGACCACTCCTCCTATCGGGTGATTGCTACTCCTCAATGAGCGAGATAGGAGGAATATTATTTTCCAAAAATAGAGCACAACTATGGTGGCAAACCGAGTCTTCAGACGAGGTAGGATCATAACGAACGCGTTGTTGTAAATTTAACCTGCGATTGCGACCTCTCGGGAGGAGTGATGCTGAGCGGAGAATTGCCTGCGGTAAAAACCGGCAAAGGCGCCGTTTTGCCGCAGCAACTCGGGCAGGGTCCCGCTTTCGGCAATGGAGCCGTCCTGCAACACCACGATCCGATCGCAGCGCTGCACTGTCGTCAGGCGGTGAGCGATGATGAAGGTCGTGCGCCCCTCCATTAATCGCTCGATACCGGCCATTACCAATCCTTCGGTGCCGAGATCCAGTGCCGAAGTGGGCTCGTCGAGAATGAGGATCGGCGCATCGCGCAACAGGGCGCGCGCTATTGTAATCCGCTGTTTTTCACCCTCGGAGAGTGCAACCCCGGCCTCCCCGATCACCGTATCATAGCCTTCCGGCAGCGCCGCGATCCGCTCGTCGATGCGGGCGAAGCGAGCCGCCTCCTCGATGGCCATATCATCGGCCCCGGGCCGGCCGTAGGCAATGTTGTCGCGCACCGACAGCGGAAAGATCAGCGGCGGTTGCAACACGAGCGCGATCTGGCGGCGCAACGATTTTAGCGAATATTCGCGCAAATCGATGCCATCGATCTCGATCCTGCCTTCTGTAGGATCGTAAAATCGAGGCAGCAAGCCCGCCAATGTCGACTTCCCGACGCCGGTCGGACCGACAATGGCGATCTTGGCGCCGGCCGGCACCATAAGATCGATGCTGCGGAGCACAGGCACATCGGGCCGATAGCGAAAGCCGACACCACGCATCGCGATCGCGCCGCGCGCGCCCTGTGCGGGAAAGCTGCGTTTTCCGTCGACGAGATCGGGCTCGGCATCGAGAATTTCAAAAACGCGACGAGCGCCGACCCGAGCCCCCGCGATCAACCCCCAGCTCTGGGTAATTTGATTGATCGGCGCATAGAGCTGGGCGAGATATGAGATAAAGACGATCAGCTGACCGACCGTGAGCGCGCCCGAGATTACCGCTCGCGCCCCGGCGTAAACGACCAGCGCTGTCCCCGCCGCGATGACGCCATTGACCGCTCCCGAATAAAGGGTTTGCCAGCTGTAAAGACGCAACGTCGCCCGCAGACTTTCGCGGCTCGCGCCCATGAAGCGGTGGTGCTCGTCTTCTTCGCGGGCGAAGGCCTGAACCACCTTTATCGACGACATTGCCCACTGCACAAGCGAATAGACCCGGCTCTCGGTGGTCCTGACCTCCGTTGCGATGTCTACGATCTTACGATTGAACGTCGCGATCAGAACAAACAGAACCGGGACAACACTCAACGCCAAGACCGTCAGCGACGGATCGAGCGGAAACAAAATCACCAACATTCCGACGAGCAGCACAACTGCCGACAAGATCGGCAGAGCGCCATTCATGATCATCGTCTGCACGGCAAAGCTGTCGGCCGTAATCCGATACAGGAGGTCGCCCACGCGCTGACGGTCGTGAAACGCCAGAGAGAGCCGTTGCAGATGTGCATAGAGGGCGCTGCGCAGATCGTTGACCATGTTCTGGCCGATACCGATCGCCGTGTAATTGTGCAGCAACGTCAAAGCACCGCTGCCCAGATGCACGATCACGATCCCGAGACAGGCTAAAATCAGCAATGGACCGGCGGCTGCCTGTTGCACTATTGGCCATACAATCGGCTTTCCACCCAAAACATTGTCGACGACCACCTGTAGCGGCCACGGCTTCAAAAGTTCGAAGCCGGCGATCAGAAACACCTGCGCTAATACCCACGCAATGCGCCAGCGATGAGGCGCAAGATAGGGCACGATTTTCTGCAATATCATTCGGGCCGATCCGATGACCGCCTTATCCGCGGATCACGCCGTCCCCGGGGCCGGTGTCAGGTCGCGCGTCCTGGTCCGTGGCGCGAGCGGGATCAGCCCCACGGGCTTTGCCACTGCTTCGATAATGCGATGCATCAACCGCGCAAAGGCGGCGAGCTTCGCCCCCATCACCGCCAGATTGAGCAGTCCCGCCACGGCCAGCGCCCCGGCCGCGATGGGCCAGCCGAGCAACAACGCCAACGCGGTCGCCAGCGCATAGCCGCGCAACAGGATCACGGCCAAGCGCGACAGGCGCATGGTGCATCGCACCCGCAGCAACCGTTTGGCGCCGCCGTGATTTTCGGCACATACGAGAACCAGCGCGCGGCTGCACAGACCCCGGGCAATCTTCAGATCCCAGCCGCTCCACCCGGTGTCCGGCATGACAAAGTATTTTTGCGGCACCAGGAATTGCATCAGCCCGCCGATCAACGCTTCCTTCTCGATCCCTGCCTCGCTCCAAAAGCCAAGATCAAAGGCGCACTCTCGCCACGCGATCCGCGATCGCTGCTCGGTCTTTGCCGGCGCCGCGGGCGGCTGCGCCCGGGTCTCACGGATGCGCCACCGGATACGCTCCCAGCCCCGTAGCAGTGGGCCGAGATAAATCAACAGCGCCACCAGTGCCCGCGCCTTGACCCCGGTAAAGCGCTTGTCGATTGGCGCCTTCAGCGCTCCGTTGATGCAGACCGACCACGTGGTGAGCAATGGGGCGAGGAGCAGCAACCACCAGCCACCCCCGGTGATGCCCGCCAGCGCCAGCAACACCGACGCCGCGCCCCACTCGAAAGTTAACGGTAACGATGCGGTCAGCGACGAGGGGGGTTCGTACAGGGTTTGGAACAGGCCGCGCCCGAACACCCCGGAATAGACTACCGGCCGGCGTGACAGCAGCAGCGACGTCGACAAATCCCCGTAAATGCGCCCCAGCCATTTGGCTTGCCCAAACAGGTTGAAGCGGAACGGGTGTTTGGAATAGACGAGCGCCTCGGCTTTACCGTAACCGCGTTGCTGGTTGCAATAAGCCTTGAGCGTATTGCGCCGGAAGTGCCAGACAATGGCCGCCGGGCTGAACCCGATGACATACCCCGCATCCTGGAAGCGCCAGCAGATGTCGACATCGTCGCCCGCAGTCCGATAGACCGGGTCGAATCCGCCGAGGCCGAGGAGCGCCTCGCGCCGAAACGCCATGTTGCAGCCCGCGATGTGTTCGGCAACCTCGTCGCTCAGGAGCACATGAGTGGGGCCGCCCGGCGCCACAGCTACGGCGGCCGGTACCAGGCTGTCTTCCGGCGGCGGGAAATTTGGGCCGCCACAAGCAGCAAGGCCGCTTGATTCCATTTTGGCGACAAGATAAGTCAGCCAGTCAGGGTCGGCGACACAGTCGCTGTCGGTGTAAGCGACGATCTCGCCCGTTGCCGCCTCGGCGCCGACATTGCGGGCGACGCTCAACCCCCTGTTCGGCTGACTGATGATGCGGCAATAAGGGTAGCTTTGGGCGATTTCGAGAGTTCGGTCGCTCGAGCCGTCGTTGACGACGATCACCTCGTAATCCGGATAGGTCAAGAGCTCGAGCGAAGCGAGGCATGCATCCATCGTGCGCTCGGCGTTGTAGGCACAAACCACGACCGAGACGCGCGGATAATGCCGAAGCGGCGGCGGTAGCGGGCCGCGGTAACAGCGCTCGACTTCGATAAGCGATGGTTTTGGGCGCCGCTCGCGATCGACGAGGCCGAAGGCCCAGTCTTCGATTGAATATCCTCCGGTAAACCACTCGTCGGTCCAAGAAAAAATACACGTGCCGGCGACGCCGGCTTCGAAGGCGGTGCGCACCTGCCAAGAGAGCACCCGACGTTGGCCTTCTTTACCTTCGCGGATCGAATCGACGCCAAATTCGGTCAATAGGAGTGGTCGATCGACAGCAAGATTATGCAGCCGGGCGACATAACGCCGAAAGGCGGCTTCATCGTGCAAATAGACGTTGAAGCAAACAAAATCGGTGAAGTCGATCGTCAGATACTCGGTCGACGGGAAGTTGGCGTAGCTGACCAGAGCCGTCGGATGCTCTTCCCTGACGCAGGCGACGAGATCACGCAAAAACCGCCGCACCGGCTCCGCACCATGCCAGCGGATCACATCCGGTGGTATCTCGTTGCCTATAAGATAGGCAAAAATTGCCGGATGATGGGCGCAGCCGCGGATCCCTTTGGTCACCGTGATTTTGATTTCGGCCTGGGTTACCGCGCTGTCCAGAAACGTGACATGCTGGGGCCAAGGCAGTCCCGCCAGCACCTTGAGCCCTTTTTCAAGCGCTGCATCCAGCAGCCAGATTGGCGGCACGGTGAAAACGCGGACCGTGTTGATCCCGGCCTCGCTCATCAGTGTGAAATCTTTTTCGACTAGTTTGCGTTCAGGAAAGGGAGCGCCGTGGCTAGCGGTTGGGAAAGGGCCGTAGGTAACCCCTTTGACGAAGTGCTTATGTTCGCCCGCAAAGAAAAATTTACCTTTGACGCGGATTCGAGGCGTCGGCGGCCGGCACGCTGCTGTCGCCATCGGGGCGAAGTCGGCGTCCTCGTAGGTTTCGACGAGCGTCATCGTGTCGGGTCCTCGGGCACCGCCGCGTCAGTAATTGGTGAGCAGACACAGTGGATGGTTGCCGGCTTCATTGCCCCGGCGCTTCGCCTGCCGATCAGCTTGCGGGGCGTTCCGTTTAACGTGTCAGCCATACCAGCGCCGTCCGGATGATCGTATCAAGAGAGGAGTGCCGCGCCCGCCAGCCGAGCGTCACCCCTGCGAGGCTGGGGTCGGCGATCAACACCGGAGGATCCCCCTGGCGGCGGGGTCCATTGCGCACTGGGATCGTGCAACCGCACACCTGCTCCGCGACTGCGATAACCTCGCGCACCGAATGGCCGAGCCCGGTGCCGAGATTGAGGGCTACAGCCTCGCCGCCTGCGAGCAGCCATTCGAGTGCCCGCAAATGCGCCTCGGCGAGGTCGTCGACGTGAATATAGTCGCGTATCGCCGTCCCATCCGGCGTAGGGTAGTCGGTACCATAAATCTCGATCGGGGGGCGCTGCCCGCGGGCCGCCCGCACGATGAGCGGAATGAGGTGGGTTTCGGGTTCATGATTTTCGCCGATTTCACCATCACGGTCGGCGCCCGCGGCGTTGAAGTAGCGCAGCGCCACCCAGCGGATCCCATAGGCCAGGCCGTACCAGGAGAGCGCGCGTTCGATCGCGAGCTTGGTTTCGCCGTAAGGATTGATCGGACGTTGCAAGGCGGTTTCGCGGATCGGCACGGTGTCCGGGACGCCATAGGTAGCGCAGGTC
>JAFAHP010000083.1 GCA_019237175.1 Alphaproteobacteria bacterium | reverse complement strand
GCGCTCATCCTTTGGCGAGGACGAGACCCACTTTCTTGATCCGCTGTTTGCAATCGCCGGCTCCGGCCGCACCCCGGCGGAAGAATTGCTCGACGATTTTCACACCCGCTGGCATGACGACATCGACCCGGTCTTTACCGATTACGCGTATTGATCGGAGAAGACAACGCCAACTGCGGACGGGCCCAACCTCCCGCGCGTTTACCCGCTTTTGTCAATCAGCATGGCACGGATACATTCGGCGATTTCGCTGAGGCGGTAAGGTTTTCTGAAGAATTTCGCATTCTGAACGATATTTCTTACTGCCTCCGCCGACGATGTTCTGCCGGAGGTGAGTATTACGGGAATTCTTTGCTGACTCTTGGAGATCCAACGCAAGAGCGTGATACCGTCCACCCGGTGAGGTATCTCGATGTCCGTAAAGACAACGTCGACCGGGGTGTCCGCCGCCAGTAACTCGACAGCTTCGGCGCCATTTCCGGCTTCGAGGACCCTAAAACCGTGCTCGCGCAGATGCTCGGCGATCGCAAAACGGATAAGGATTTCATCTTCGACAACCAGGACGGCAGGCCGCCGGTCGGCGTGGGCTACGATTGCTGCAACAGCTTCTCGCATGCCTATCGAACCCGGCAAAGTGCGCGCAGTTCCATTATCGCCAGCAGCCAATCAACGCCAGCAGTGCTCATTTTAGCTCAGAACATCGTGCGCCGGCGCCCGCGAAGCAGGTTGATGCGCCGAACAAGCTCCCGCGGATGAAAGGGCTTCTCCAAAGGGCCGTCATCGCAAAGGTCACCCGCTTTTTGGGCCGCGTTTCGAATACTAGACGTCAAGATGACGTCGATACCCGGATGATTGTCGCGGACCCACCTGGCGAGGCCAAATCCATCTAGATTTCCCGGCAGCTTGAGCTCGGTAAGGATAGTATCGACATGTGTGCCCGCGTGCAACACAGTCATGACATCATCGGCCGTACTCCCCTCGATAACAATATAACCGCATTCACGCAGATACTCGGCAACAACCATGCGCACCAATATCTCTGGTTCCACTACAAAAACGGTGAGAGGTTGGGTCTCTTCACCCGGTTGACTCGTCGTAACATCGGACATGATTTAGGAAACAGGTTCACTATACGGAAGTTCCGGGCAATGTCATCACGCTCATAGCAACCGGTTGTGGTCGGACTTGTCTGTTGACGACCCGAACAGACCGTAATCCGCGGCAAAGGGATTTTGCCGCTCTTGGATCGCGTGCCCATCCCGATCAGCAACTGAGGCAAATCTAGCTTGGCGGCGCGTTCCGCGCTGCCCGGATCGCCTGCCACACCTTGAAGGGGGTGGCGGGCATGGTCAGGTCGCGCACGCCCAAGGGCGCCAGCGCATCGAGGATGGCGCTGATCACGACCGCCAAAGCCGGGGTGCAGCCGCCTTCGCCGCCGGCCTTGATGCCGAATGGGTTGGTCGGCGACAACACTTCGACGATCCGCGTCGCAAACGGCGGCAAGTTGTCGGAGCGCGGCATGCCGTAATCCATGAACGACCCGGCGAAGGGCTGCCCGGATACCGGGTCGACCGCACACTCTTCCCACAATGCTTCGCCGATCGCTTGCGCGGCACCACCGTGAGTTTGGCCATGCACGATCAGCGGATTGATACAGCGCCCGACATCGTCGACGACCGAGTAGCGGGTCAGTTCGACCCTACCGGTCTCGGGATCGACCTCGACCTCGCAGACGGCACACCCGTTTGGGAAAACCGGATCGTGCATCTCGTTGTCGGTCACGACCGCGATTGCGCCCTCGGGACCGAGCCGTGCGCCCTCCTGCGCCATTTCGAGAAAGTCGAAGCTGCGGTTATCTGGCGGCGCTGAAAACCGGCCGTCGGAGAAGGTGACTTGGTCGGGACTGGCGTCGAGCAGCCGCGCCGCGACCCTTTTTCCTTGGGTGACCAATTCGGGGGCGGCCTTGGCGAACAATGTAGCGGAGTGGCGCATCGAGCGACCGGAATGCGAGCCGCCGCCGATACTGACGATGTCGGTATCGCCCATGATGATATCGATGCAGCCAACCGGTAGGTGGAGCACGGCGCCGATGACCTGAGCGAAACTGGTTTCGTGGCCCTGGCCGCTCGGGCCGGTGCCGATCACGACTTCGACCCGGCCCGCCGGCGTCACGGTGATCTCGGCGCGTTCGCGCGGTGCCCCGCTCGAGCTTTCGACATAATTGGCGAGGCCCAGGCCCAAAAGCTTGCCGCGCACCTCCGCCGCAGCGCGGCGGGCGGCAAAACCGTGCCATTCGGCGACTTGCATCGCA